>JAEZMI010000275.1 GCA_023414975.1 Pseudomonadota bacterium
TCCCGGATCGGCCTGCGGCCGTCCGGGATGACGGCGGGACTGCCACTGAAGATGCCGCATACCTGTTCCCCGGACGAGCTGCACAAGGTGCGGCGACGATCCGGGGCCAAGGGGAGAATCCGCCGCGGGCGGCTCTGCCGGCTCGCTTCGGGACGCAGACACTAGGGCCAAAGGCTCTTCCGCTGGGTCCCGGCTCGCCTTCCGCTGGCGCTGCAGGCGTCCGGGACGCGTCCTCTCCCCCGTGCCGTCATCCCGGCCGGAGCGCAGCGGAGAGCCGGGATCGCGTGCCGCCCGTGCTTCTCCGCCGACCGGCCGTGCGATGAGGATGACCGGCGTGAGCCGGCGCGCGGTCCTTCACGCCAACCATGCCCCGCCCCCGGCGCGCGATCCCGGATCGGCCTGCGGCCGTCCGGGATGACGGCGGGACTGCCACAGAGGACGCCGCCTACCCGTTCCCCGGACGAGCTGCACAGGGTGCAGCGATGATCGGGGGCCCAGGGGAGAGTCCGCCGCAGGCGGCTCTGCCGGCTCGCTTCGGGATGCAGACACTAGGGCCAAAGGCTCTTCCGCTGGGTCCCGGCTCGCCTTGCGCTGGCGCTTCAGGCGTCCGGGACACGAGGTTGATGCGAGGCGCACCCCGTTCCCCCGGGACGAGCGGCACGCTTCAGGCGTCCGGGGTGCGGGGGGCGGCTCGTGCCGGGGCTTGCCTCCGCCGAAGTTACAACACAGGGGTGGTTAGCGCTTAGCGCGGTCTGGCCTACACTCCGCCGCCCAACTGCCGAAGGAACTTGCCCATGGAACTGCGCCGTCTTGGCCGCTCCGAGATTCTGGTCCCGCCGCTGTGCTTTGGCGGCAATGTGTTCGGCTGGACGGCCGACGAGGCGACATCGTTCCGCCTGCTCGACGCGCTGGTCGAGGCGGGGTTCACCTTCATCGACACCGCCGACGTCTATTCGCGCTGGGCGCCGGGCAATCAGGGCGGCGAATCGGAGGCGATCATCGGCCGCTGGATGAAGGCGCGCGGCAATCGCGACCGGATGACCATCGCCACCAAGGTCGGCTCCGACATGGGGCGCGGCAAGGTGTGCCTCGCGCCCGACTACATCGCCAGCGCCGTCGAGGCCTCGCTCACCCGGCTGCAAACGGATTACATCGACCTCTACCAGTCGCATTGGGACGACCCGGACACGCCGTTCGAGGAGGTGCTGGGCGCCTATGACGCGCTGATCCGCGCCGGCAAGGTGCGGCTTATCGGGGCGTCCAACCTCTCGCCCGCCCGGCTGTTCGACGCGCTGGCCGTGGCCGCGCGCGAGAAGCTGCCGCGCTATGAGACGCTGCAGCCGGAATACAACCTCTGCGAACGCGCCGGCTATGAGGGCGAGCTGGAGCCGCTCTGCCGGGGCAACGGGCTCGGCGTCATCAGCTATTTCTCGCTCGCCGCCGGCTTCCTGACCGGCAAGTACCGCACGCCGGCCGACGCGGCGAAAAGCCCGCGCGGCGGCGAGGTGGTGGAGAAATATCTCAACCCGCGCGGCCTGCGCATTCTCGCCGCGCTCGACCAGGTCGCCGCCGCCCATGGCGCGAGCCCGACGCAGGTGGCGCTCGCCTGGGTGATGGCGCGCCCGAGCCTGACCGCCGCCATCGCCAGCGCCTCGAAGCCCGAGCAGCTCGGCGACCTCCTTGCCGCCGCCGACCTCGCCCTCACCTCCGCCGACATGGCCGCGCTCGATGCGGCGAGCGCCTGGAAGGACGCCGCATGAGCAAGCTGTCCCCGGCCGAGATCGGCCATCTGGTCGACGCCGGGCGCGGCGTGGTGCCGGCGGACCTGGTGATCCGCAATGTCCGCCTGCTCGACGTGATCACCGGCGCGATCACCGAGACGGACATCGCCATGGTGGGCGGGCGCATCGTCGGCACCTATGCGCGCTATGAGGGACGCGAGGAGATCGACGGGACCGGCCTCTTCGCCGTGCCGGGCTTCATCGACACCCATCTGCATGTCGAATCCTCGCTGGTGACGCCGCTGGAATTCGACCGCTGCGTGCTGCCGCACGGCGTGACCACCGCCATCTGCGACCCGCACGAGATCGCCAATGTGCTGGGCGCGGAAGGCATCCGCTACTTCCAGCGCTGCGCCGAGCGCACGGTGATGGACCTGCGGGTGCAGCTCTCCTCCTGCGTGCCGGCGACCGCCTTCGAGACCTCGGGCGCGGAGCTGGACGCGGGCGACCTGATCGCGCTCACCGGCCACGCCTCCGGCATCGGGCTCGCCGAGTTCATGAATTTCCCCGGCGTGCTGTTCAAGGACGCGGGTGTGCTCGCCAAGCTCTCCGCCTTCTCCGACGGGCGGATCGACGGCCACGCGCCGCTGCTGGGGGGCCGCGACCTCAACGGCTATATCGCGGCCGGCATCCGCACCGAGCATGAGGCGACGGCGCTGGCGGAGGCCCGCGAGAAGCTGATGAAGGGCATGACGGTGCTGATCCGCGAGGGCTCGGTCTCCAAGGATCTCCACGCGCTGATCCCGCTGATCAGCGCCGACACCTCCGCCTTCCTCGCCTTCTGCACCGATGACCGCAACCCGCTCGACATCGCCGAGGAAGGCCATCTCGACTACATGATCCGCACCGCCATCGCCCATGGCGCGCCGCTGCATCATGTCTACCGGGTGGCGAGCTGGTCGGCGGCGAACGCCTTCGGGCTCACCGATCGCGGGCTCATCGCGCCGGGGCGGCGGGCCGACATCGTGCTGCTGGACGATCTGGAGGCCTGCTCGGTACGCCAGGTCATCGCCGCCGGGCGGCTGGTGAGCGAGGCGCTGTTCGCCGCGCGCGGCACGGTCGAGCCGGTCGGTCTCGATTCGATGAAGGCGCGGGAGGTGAGCGCCGGCGATTTCCGCATTCCCGCCGCCGCCGGGCCGACGCGGGTGATGGGCGTCGTGCCCGGCCGGATCATCACCGAGGACCTTTCCTTCGACCTGCCGGTGAGCGGGGGCGAGACGGGGATCGATCTCGCGCGCGACGCGGTGAAGGTCGGCGTGGTCGCCCGCCACGGCAAGAACGACAATATCGGCCGGGGCTTCGTCCACGGCTTCGGCATGAAACGAGGCGCCATCGCCTCCTCGGTCGGCCATGACAGCCACAACATCACCGTGGTCGGCGCGGACGAGGCGGACATGGCGGTGGCGGTGAACCGGCTCATCGCCATCAAGGGCGGCTTCGTGGTGGCGGAAGGCGGTCGGGTGACGGCGGAACTCGCCCTGCCGGTGGCCGGGCTGATGGCGGCCGGCACCTTCGAGGAGGTGCATGACGCGCTCATTCCGCTGCGCGCCGCCGCCAAGGCGCTGGGCGTGGTGCTGCCCGAGCCTTTCCTGCAGGTCGCCTTCCTGCCGCTGCCGGTGATCCCGCATCTGAAGATCACCGTTTTCGGCATGTTCGACGTGAACGCCTTCGCCCTCGTGGAGGGGTAAGGGCGGGCGGCTAGCCGAGGCTGGGCCCGGCGGGGTTCGGCGTCAGGCTGCGGCTGAGCTCGACCACCATGCGCCGGTAAAGCGCGCGGGCTTGCCCGTTGC
>JAEZMI010000285.1 GCA_023414975.1 Pseudomonadota bacterium
GCGGGGCGAGGGGCACCGCGAGGATCGTCCGGGTGGCGGTCGTCCGCGCCACCAGCCGAATGAGCGGTTCGGCGGCCGGCAGGACCAGCGGCCCCGGCAGGAGGCCCGCCCCGACAAGCCGGTGGACCCGGATTCGCCCTTCGCCAAGCTGCTCGCGCTGAAGGCCCGCATGGAGGCGGAGAAGAATGGCGGCTGACACCGCCATCCGTCCTCGCTGACCGGGGGTGTGCCATCGGCACGGAAACCGCCGTTCTCCGAAGGGTGGAGCCCGCCGTCCGCATCCCCCCGCTCACGCCGGGGCTGCGGGTGGGACTTTATGGCGGCAGCTTCAATCCGGCCCACGCCGCCCATCGCGCGGTGAGTCTGCTGGCGCTGAAGCGCCTTCGGCTCGACCGCGTGTGGTGGCTGGTGACGCCCGGCAATCCGCTGAAGGACAATCACGGCCTCCCGCCGCTCGACCGGCGTCTCGATCAGGCGCGCGCGGTGGCGGATCACCCGCTGCTCGTCCCCACGGGGTTGGAGGCCGGCCTCGGTACACGCTTCACCTATGACACGGTGGCCGCGCTGGTCCGGCGCTACCCGCAGGTACGTTTCGTCTGGCTGATGGGGGCGGACAATCTCGCCTCCTTCGATCGCTGGCAGCGCTGGAAGGATTTGGCGGGCCTGCTGCCGATCGCCGTGATCGATCGTGCCGGCTGCTCGTTAAAGGCCACCGCGTCGCCCGCCGCGGGCGCGCTGGCGCGTTTCCGTATCCCTGAGGCGGCGGCGCCGACGCTGGCGGACTGCCGCGCACCGGTCTGGGTGTTCCTCCACGGGCTGAAGTCGCCGCTCTCCTCCACCGCGTTGCGTCGGATAAACGGGGAGGCACCGTGAGGATAGCGTTGGGTGCGGCCTGCCGTTGCGGTTGAAAATTGAGGCGTTTGCGCCTATTTTTAAGCCGGCATTAACGGCGCAGAGGTCTGCGTCGCCCCTGTTGCCGATATGACGAGAGGATCAGGACCCCTGTCCATCATGGCGCTCTCAGCAGCCGCCTCCAGCCCGGCGACTGCACCGGTCTCCGAAACGCGTTACGACGCCGAGGAGATCCTGTCTCTAGCTCTGGCCCGTCTTGAAGACGACAAGGCCGAGGATGTCGTTTCCATCGAATTGCGCGGCAAGACGACCATCGCCGACTATATGGTGGTCGCGTCCGGCCGTTCCCAGCGCCATGTCGGCGCCATCGCCGAGCATCTTGTCGAGGCGCTCAAGGAGCGCGGCGTCAAGGGCATCCGGGTCGAGGGCATGCCGTCCTGCGACTGGGTACTGATCGATGCGAGCGACATCATCGTTCACGTCTTCCAGCCGGAAGTCCGTGGCTTCTACAACATCGAGAAGATGTGGTCCGGCGCCCATCCCGGTGGCGCCAGGGCGGCATCCTCGGGCCCCGTGCCGCGCGGCTGAGCGCCACGCGTGCGATTGGTCATTGTGGCCGTGGGTCGGCTGAAAGCCGGTCCCGAGCGTGAGTTGTGCGCCCGCTATATCGACCGGACCGTGAAAAGCGGGCGTGTTCTCGGCCTTACGGGCCCCGACGTGGTCGAGATCGGCGAGAGCCAGGCCCGCCGTGCGGAAGACCGCATGGCCGAGGAAGGCGCCGCCATTCTCGGCGCGCTTGCTGAGGAGACGGCGGTAATGGGCCTCGACCCGCGCGGCGCCGAACTCTCGAGCGAGCAGCTGGCCGCCGATATCGCTGCGTTGCGTGACCGGGGGGTGCGGGCGCTCTCCTTCCTCATCGGCGGTGCGGACGGGCTGAGCCCGGCGGCCCGCGGGCGGGCGGATCGCCTCATCGCCTTCGGTCGGGCGACATTTCCACACCAGCTCGTCCGCGTCATGCTGGCCGAGCAGCTCTACCGTGCCACGACCATCCTCGCCGGCCACCCCTATCACAAGGCGTGACGGCCGGCGCGGAAGGCGGCGGTAACCAGACATTAACCACGCTCACCTTTCCTGAGCCGATGCCCGAGCGCCGCCGTCTCATGTCCCGCGAGCCTGCTCGCCCCGCCAAGCCCATCAGCCGGGCCGGGCGGCCCATGCGCGGCCGCACCCTCGTTCTCGCCGCGAGCCTCGCCGCGAGCCTCGCCATCAGCCTTGCGGCTCTGCCCGTCGCCGGGCCGGCGCGCGGGCAGACGGCCGCTGAGCAGAATGCGGGAAACACGGCCGATCCGCGCCAGCGGATGGAGCAGCTCGACACCGACATGAAGGGCAGCGCCGCCGAGCAGGCGCGCCTTGCGGCCGAGATCGATTCCATCAAGGGCGACCGGGCGAAGCTCAACAGTGCCCTCATCGACACCGCGGTGAAGGTGCGCGAGGTGGAGGGCAAGCTCGACGCCAGCGAGCAGCGCCTCATCCAGCTCGGCCGTGAGGCGGCCGACATCCGCGAATCGCTGGAAGCGCGGCGCGACACGCTCGCGGATGTGCTCGGCGGCCTGTCGCGTCTCGGCCAGCGCCCGCCGCCGGCCCTTCTCGTGCGCCCGGACGACGCGCTGCAATCCGTGCGCTCGGCCATTCTGCTCGGCGCGGTGCTGCCGGAGTTGAGGGCGGAGACGGAATTGCTCGCGAGCGAACTCGCCGCGCAGGAGCGCGTGCGCCAGGAAACCGCCAGCGAGCGGGACGCTCTCGCAGAATTGAAAGTCTCGCTCGCCGAGGAACGCCGGCGCACGGCGGCGCTGATCGACGAGCGGCAGAAGTCGCTGGAGGCGGGCGAAGCGGCGCTGCGCTCCGAGCAGCAGCGCGCCGCCGCGCTGGCGGCGGAGGCGGGCAATGTGCGCGAGCTGGTCGATCGCGTCGAGAAGGAAGTGACCGCCGCCCGCAAGGCCGCCGAAGCCGCCAAGACCGCGTCAAGCGAGGCGGCGCAAGGGCCCGCGGCCAAGCTTGCGGCCCTGCAGAACCCGGCGCGGCTCTCGCCAGGGATCCCGTTCGACGACGCCAAGGGCCTGCTGCGGCTGCCGGCGGGCGGCGCCATCCTCAAGAATTTCGGCGCCGATGATGGCTATGGCGGGCAGGAGAAGGGCATCTCGTTCGGCACCCGAACGCAGGCCCAGGTGTCCGCGCCGGCGGATGGCTGGGTGGTCTATGCCGGACCCTTCCGCTCTTACGGCCAACTCTTGATCATCAACGCCGGCGGCGGATACCATATTCTTCTGGCGGGAATGGATAAGATAACGGTGGGTCTGGGACAGTTTGTCCTGTCGGGCGAACCGGTGGCGGTAATGGGTCAGGGACCCCAGCTCGTGTCATCGGTCGGCCTTGGAACCGCCCAACCCATTCTCTATGTCGAGTTCCGCAAAGATGGGAACTCGATCGATCCAACGCCCTGGTGGGCGACGAGCGAGAGCGAAAAGGCACGCGGATGATGCGTAAGACGTCAGTTTTTCTTGTTGGCGCGGCGGTCGGCGCGCTGGTTGCCGTGGGTGCGTCGCAGCCGCGGTTTCTGCTCTCCCCGACCCAGGCGATGGCCGCGGCGTCCGATACCTACCGTCAGCTCAATCTGTTCGGTGACGTGTTCGAACGCGTGCGCGCCGACTATGTCGAGAAGCCCGAGGATTCGAAGCTGATCGAGGCGGCCATCAACGGCATGCTCTCCTCGCTCGATCCGCACTCCACCTACATGGACGCGAAGGAATTCCGCGACATGCAGGTGACGACGCGCGGCCAGTTCGGCGGCCTCGGCATCGAGGTCACGATGGAGGACGGGCTGGTCAAGGTCGTCACCCCGATCGACGACACCCCGGCGGCCAAGGCCGGCGTGCAGGCGGGCGACCTCATCGTCAAGCTCGACGACGAGGACGTGAAGGGCATGACGCTGCAGCAGGCGGTCGACAAGATGCGCGGCGCGGTGGCCACCCCGATCAAGCTCACCATCATCCGCAAGGGTCAGGACAAGCCGCTCGAGCTCACGCTCAACCGCGACATCATCAACATCAAGTCGGTGCGGTCGCGGGTCGAGGACGGTGACATCGGCTATATCCGCATCACCTCCTTCAGCGAGCAGACCGGCGAGGGCCTGAAGAAGGCCATCGAGGACCTGACCAAGCAGATCGGCGAGGACAAGCTGAAAGGCTTCATTCTCGATCTGCGCAACAATCCGGGCGGCTTGCTCGACCAGGCCATCGACGTCTCCGATGCCTTCCTCGACCGGGGCGAGATCGTCTCCACCCGCGGCCGCAACGCCGACGAGACCGAGCGCCGCAATGCGCGTCCCGGTGACCTCGCCAAGGGCAAGCCGGTCATCGTGCTGGTGAATGGCGGCTCGGCGTCGGCCTCGGAGATCGTGGCTGGCGCCCTGCAGGACCACAAGCGGGCCACCATTCTCGGCTCGCTCTCCTTCGGCAAGGGCTCGGTGCAGACGGTGATCCCTGTGTCTGGCAACGCCGCGATCAAGCTCACCACGGCGCGCTACTACACCCCGTCGGGCCGCTCGATCCAGGCCAAGGGCATCTCGCCCGACATTGAGCTGGTCCAGGACGTGCCGCAGGACGTCAAGGAGAAGGCCGAGGCCGCGGGCGTCGAGACGACGCGGGGCGAGGCCTCGCTGAAGGGTCATCTGAAGAACGGCGAGGACGAAAAGACGGGCTCGCCCGCCTATGTTCCGCCGGATCCGAAGGACGACACGCAGCTCAAGCTCGCCATCGACCTCATGCATGGCGTGCAGAAGAACGCGGCCTATCCCGCCGACCCCAAGGCGGCGGTCCCGAACTGACGCGTCCCGCACGCCGGTTGTGACATCACGGCAACAGCCCCGCTCTTTCGCGAGAGCGGGGCTTTGTTTTAGCCGGCGCCGCGCGGCGCGCCTTTTTCTGCCGCGATCCCGCCAAGGTCGGGGCCGAAGTAGAATCCCATGCGTATCGAACCGCTTCGGCCTTTCGGCCATGACCCGATCGATGAGGCACCCCTCGGCCGCGACGCCGGGCGCGACAGCGCCCGCAATGCGGCCGCCTTTGCGCTTGTCGGCCTCGCCTGCGTCGCCGTGATCGCGGTCGGTGTCGGCTGCTACGCCTGGAACGGCCATGAGCCGATCTGGTCCTCCCGCGATGCGGCGGATCTCGGCGGCTTCATGCCCACCGGGGTCGCGGTCGACCAGCCCATGCTGCGGCCGAGCCTGTCCGCCGGGGATCCCGGCATCACCGTCTATGACGCCGCCACGGGACGCAGCGAGACGTTGAGCGGGGCGGGCGATGAACTCGACACCGCGGATGCCGCTCATGCGGCCGGCATGGGCGCGCCGGTAACGCGCTGAGCGTTTACCTAATCGGAAGGCAGGCGCGTTTGCCGTCTTAACGGCGTCGCCTCGGCTCGCCTATCATCAGCCGTCTTCCGCGCCTCCAGCCACGGCTTCCCGATGCTCCCCTTCGACCAGCTTCCCTACCGACCCTGCGTCGGCATCGTGCTTGTGAACCGTGACGGGCTGGTCTTTCTCGGCCAGCGCGTGGGCGGGCCCGAGCACGTCGACGCCTATCATTCCTGGCAGATGCCGCAGGGGGGCATCGACGAGGGCGAGGACCCGGCCGAGGCGGCGCTGCGCGAGCTTTACGAGGAGACCAGCGTCGCGTCCGTCGAGCCGTTGGCCGAGGCCCCCGACTGGTTCGCCTACGATCTGCCGGAGCCGATCGCCCGCGAGGCCTGGAAGGGGCGATACCGTGGGCAGACACAGAAATGGTTCGCCCTGCGCTTCACCGGCGACGACAGCGAGATTGACATCCTCCGGCCGGGCGGCGGCAAGCATAAGCCGGAATTCACCAACTGGCGCTGGGAGAAGCTGGAGAACACCCCGCAGCTCATCATCCCCTTCAAGCGCCCGGTCTATGACCGCGTGGTCGAGACCTTCCTCCCGCTGATCGGCAACGGCTGATCCCTTTTTAGCGGTAATTTCTGCCCGGCCACAGCATGCGAACGAACGTTCGCTCTTGACTCGCGATCGCGTGCTACCCTAGATGCGAACGAACGTTCGCTCTCACATGAGGTCCGTATGTCCATTGCCGCGGCCCGCCGGCCTGCCGCTCCACCGGATACTGCACCGCAGGCCCGGCCGGCGGCCCGGCTTCCCGGTGCGAAAGCCAAGCCCGGAAAGGCACCTGGGGCCGAGCGTCCGGAACCACGCCGCCGCGTGCTCGATGCTGCCATCGTCTGCTTCACACGCGCCGGCTTCCACGGCACGTCGATGCAGCAGATCTGCGCCGAGGCGGGCATGAGCCCGGGTGCTCTGTATCGCTATTTCCCCTCGAAGGAGGCGATCATCGTCGCGATCATCGAGGAGGAGCGTTCCAAGCGGGCCGCGATGATCGACGTGCTGGAAAACGCCCCGAGCTTTGTCGAGGGGCTCGCACGGATGGGAGAGGCGCTGTTCTCCCGCGATGCGCCCATGGTGTGTCTTGAGCTGGGGCCTGAAATCTACGCCGAGACCGCCCGCAATCCGGCCCTCAAGCCGACCTTCGATGCGGTCGAGACCGAGATGAACGAGGCGATACTGCGCTGCCTCAGGGCGGCGCAGGCCAAGGGTGAGGTGGACCCGGATCTCGATGCGGACACGGTCATGCTGCTGCTCGGGGCCATCGGCGACGGTCTCGTGCTGCGCAGCCGTTTCGATCCCGATACCTCGTTCGACCGTATGATGCCGGGAATAGCCGAGCTCGTGGGCCGCATGCTCGCGCCGCGTTCCGCAGGTGCCCCTACGACGACGCCCGCCACGGATGAAAGACCATGACTGCCGAACGATCCTCCTTCAGCGGGCGTGTCGCCCTCGCACTCACCATGACGGCGCTGGTGGTCGGCGTTGCCGGCTATGCCTTTCGCGATCGCGTGGCCGCCGGATTGGGCCTGTCGGAACCGGCACAGGCGGAGACCGGCCCGGCTGGCACGGCGGCGCCCGAACCCGCTGCGGTGAAGGGCATCACCATTTCGGTCGTCCCCGCGGCGCGTCGGGAGGTGGTCGAGACCCTGCCCGTCACCGGCACGCTGGTCGCCCGCGAGGAGATCATGGTGGGCCCGGAAATCGACGGGTTACGCATCGAGGAAATCCTCGTCGAGGAAGGGGACCGGGTGGAAAAGGGGCAGGTTCTCGCGCGCCTCTCCCGTGACACGCTGGACACGCTGCTGGCGCAGAACGCCGCCAATGCCGCCCGCGCCCGCGCCGCCATCGCCCAGCAGAAGGCGCAGCTGCAGCAGGCGGCCGCCCAGAAGACCGAGGCGGATGCCGCCGCCGACCGGGCCCGCACCCTTATCAAGACCGGCGCCACCTCCCAGGAAGTGCTGGACCAGCGCGAGCGCGCCGCCAAGGTCGCCGCCGCCCAGGTCACCGCCAATGAGGAAGCCGTCGCCGCGGCCGAGGCCGATGCCGCGCAGATCGCCGCCAATCGCGACGAATTGCAGGTTCGCCTCGCCCGCACGGATATCAAGGCGCCCGAGGCCGGTACCGTCTCCTCGCGCGCGGCGCGTATAGGGGCCATTGTTCTCTCCGCCAACACCGAGCCGCTGTTTCGCATCGTCAAGGACGGTGCCATCGACCTCGACGCGGAGGTGCCGGAATCGGCACTGCCGCGTGTCCGCGTCGGGCTGCCGGTCGCGGTCACGCCGGCCGGCTTCCGCGAGCCGATGGAGGGCAAAGTCCGCCTCGTCGGCGCCAAGGTGGACAACACAACCCGACTCGCCCGTGTCGCGGTGGCGCTGCCGACGGACGAGCGCCTGCGGCCGGGTACCTATGGGCGCGGTCTGATCGAACTGGCCCGTCACGAGGGTGTCGCCCTGCCGCAATCCGCGGTGCAGTTTGGCCCCGATGGCGCGCAGATTCAGGTCGTGGAGAACGGCACGGTGCGCCTGCGTAACGTCAAGACCGGCCTCAAGGGCGACGGCTATGTTGAAATTCTCGACGGGGTGAAGGAGGGCGAGAGCGTGGTGGCTCGCGCCGGCGGCTTCCTGCGCGACGGCGATCTGGTTACGCCTGTGCCGCTTGCCGCGGCGTCGAAGGGAAGCTCGTGATGGCGCTCAACGTCTCCGCCTGGGCGATTCGCAAGCCGGTCCCCTCCATCGTCCTGTTCGTGGTGCTGACGGCCATCGGCCTGTTCACCTTCGACCGGCTGCCCGTCACGCGCATGCCGAACATCGACGTGCCCATCGTGTCGGTTGTCGTCACCCAGCCTGGCGCGGCGCCGAGCGAGCTTGAGACGCAAGTCACCAAGCGGGTGGAGACGGCCGTCGCCGGCGTGCAGGGGGTGAAGCACATCACCTCCTCCATCACTGAAGGCTCGTCCATCACCACGGTCGAGTTCCAGCTGGAAACGCAGGTCGACCGCGCTGTGAACGATGTGCGCGACGCGATCACGAACATCCGCTCCGAGCTGCCGCAGGATATCGAGGAACCGCTCATCCAACGCATCGACGTGGAGGGCATGGCCATCGTCACCTATGCCGCCTCCGCGCCATCGATGACGCCGGAAGAACTTTCCTGGTTCGTGGACGATACCGTCATCCGCGCGCTGCAGGGCGTGCGGGGCGTCGCGCAGGTCAAGCGCGAAGGCGGCGTCGACCGCGAGATCCGCATTTCGCTTGATCCCGATCGGCTCGCCGCGCTCGGTGTCACCGCGGCGGATGTGAACAGCCAGCTCGCCGCCACCAATGTGGACCTCGCGGGCGGGCGGGGCGAGATCGGCACGCAGGAACAGTCCGTGCGCACGCTGGGGGGCGCCACCACGGTGGAGGAGCTGGCCCAGACCCGCATCGCGCTGCCCGGAGGGCGCCATGTGCGCCTGGCCGATCTCGGCACCGTCACGGATGGCGCCGCCGAGCCGCGCATCTTCGCCCGCCTCGACGGCAAGCCGGTGGTCGCGTTCGGTATCTACCGTGCAAAGGGGTTCTCCGACGTGGTGGTCGCCGACCGCGTGGCGGAGGATCTCAAGAAGCTTGAGGCGGCGCACCCGGAGGTGCGCATCACCCTCATCGACTCCACGGTCAAGTACACGCAGGCGGATTATGAATCCGCCATGCACACGCTGATCGAGGGCGCCATCCTCGCCATCATCGTGGTCATGCTGTTCCTGCGCGACTGGCGGGCCACGATCGTTTCGGCACTCGCCATCCCGCTTTCCATCCTGCCCACCTTCTGGGTGATGGACGTGCTCGGCTTCTCGCTGAACGGGGTGAGCCTGCTCGCCGTGACGCTCGTCACCGGCATCCTCGTGGACGACGCCATCGTCGAGATCGAGAACATCGTGCGCCATATGCGCATGGGCAAATCCGCCTACCGCGCCGCCATCGAGGCGGCGGACGAGATCGGCCTCGCGGTGGTGGCGACGACGCTCACCATCGTTGCGGTGTTCATGCCGGTCAGTTTCATGGGCGGCATCGCGGGCCAGTATTTCCGCCAGTTCGGCATCACCGTCGCCGTCGCCGTGCTGTTCTCGCTGCTGGTGGCGCGCCTGCTCACCCCCATGCTCGCCGCTTACTTCATGCGCGACACCGGGCACCGGGAGAAGCCGGACGGGGGGCTGATGCGCCTCTATGTGCGGCTGCTGCACACTTCGATCCGCCACCGTTTCGTGACCGTCGCGGCGGGGATCCTGCTGTTCATGGGGTCGATGTGGCTGTCCACCCTGCTGCCCTCCGGCTTCATCCCGAATTCGGACGTCTCGCGCTCCGTGCTTTCGGTCGAATTGCCGCCGGGCGCCACGCTGGCGGCGACGCAGGAGGTGGTCGACGACATTTCCGACGCGATGAAGGCCCAGCCCGAGGTCGCCAGCGTGTTCGTCACCGCGGGTTCCGGCACCACGAGCGACCCGTCCAATGGTTCGGGCGAGGTCCGCAAGGCCACGATCATCGTCAATCTCGTGCCGCGCGCCGACCGCACCGCGACCCAGAAGCAGTTCGAAGCCCGGATGCAGCGGTACATCGCCCGCATTCCCGATCTGCGCTTCAGCTTCGGCTCGTCCGGTGGCGCCGGCCCCGGCCAGCGCGAATTCACCGTCATCGTCTCCGGTTCCGACGGCGAGGCGGTGGAGAAGGCGGCGCTGGAACTCGAGCGTGAGATCCGGGCCGATGTGAAGGGTCTCACCAATGTCGTCACCACGGCCGCGCTCGATCGGCCGGAACTGCGCATCGTGCCGAAGCTCGCCGAGGCGGCGGAACTCGGCGTCTCCGTCGCGGACATCGCGCAGACCGTGCGCATCGCCACCATTGGCGACGTGTCGCAGAACCTCGCCAAATTCTCCGCCGGCGACCGGCAGGTGCCGATCCGCGTGCAGCTCGACGAGGCGGCGCGGGCGGACCTCTCCACCTTCGAGACGCTGAAGGTGCGCACCGCCGCCGGCGCCTCCGTCCCGCTCTCGGCGGTGGCGGACATTTCCTTCGGCACCGGCCCGACCAGCCTTGACCGCTACGACCGCGCCCGCCGCGTGGCGATCGAAGGCGACCTCGCCGGCTCCACGCAACTCGGCCAGGCGCTGGCGGAGGTCTATGCACTGCCGGCGGCGAAGAACCTGCCGGCGGGCGTCACGCTCAAGGAGAGCGGCGACGCGGAGATCATGGGCGAGGTGTTCGGCGGCTTCGCCACCGCCATGGGCGCGGGCGTCATGATGGTGCTGGCGGTGCTGGTGCTGCTCTTCGCCAACGTGCTCCAGCCCATCACCATCCTCATCGCGCTGCCGCTCTCGGTCGGCGGCGCCTTCATCGCGCTGCTCCTCACCGGCAACGCGCTGACGCTGCCGGTGGTCATCGGCTTCCTCATGCTGATGGGCATCGTCACCAAGAACGCCATCCTGCTGGTCGATTTCGCCATCGAAGCGGTCCAGGCCGGCACGGACCGCACCACGGCGCTGATCGAGGCGGGCCGCAAGCGCGCCCAGCCCATCGTCATGACCACCATCGCCATGGCGGCCGGCATGGTGCCCTCGGCGCTGGGGCTCGGGGAGGGCGGCGATTTCCGCTCGCCCATGGCGATCGCGGTGATCGGCGGCCTTCTCGCCTCCACGGCGCTGTCGCTCGTCTTCGTGCCCGCCGTGTTCACCCTCATGGATGATCTCGGCCATGTCTTCAGCCGCATCTTCGGCCGCTTCATCGGCCCGCGCGACGAACCGGACGAGCACGCCACCCCCGCGGCGCTGCCCACCGTCCATGTCATGCCGAACCCGACCCCGCGCCCGCCGATGGCGGCGGAGTGAGGCAACGCATCGTCCGGGCGCCGTGCGCGCGCCCGCGATGAGCGGTTACTGAAGCGCGTTGTCGCCGTCGCCGCCGGCGGTGCGCGCCATCGCCATCTGGGTGACGGCGATCAGCATCTCGGCGCGGCCGGCCAGCGTCGGGGCTTCGAGCAGCGCCTGTTTCTCGCGCGGGCCGAAGGGCGACATCATGGCGAGCGCGTTCACCAGCGCCTCATTCGGCGCATCCTTGATGCTCTCCCAGTCGGCTTCCAGCTGGTTGGCGTCGAGATAGTCGGCGAGCGTGCGCAGCAGCGCTCCGCGATCCACCGCGTCCCCGCCCGCGCCCGGTTTGAAGTCGTCGCCGAAGGCGGCGAAGTCCACCTCGCCCTGCCGGAACGGCGTGTCGGTCTCGATCTCGGCCAGCAGGCGGAAGCGGGCGATGCCGGTGAGGTTCAGGATGTAGCGCCCGTCGCCGCTCTCGGCGATCTCGGTGATGCGCCCGACGCAGCCGATTCCCGCCAGCGCCGCCCCGCCGCCGAGCGGGCGCCCGGTGGCGTCGAAGGCCGGCTGGATCATGCCGATCAGCCGCGCACCCGCCAGCGCCGCATCCACCATCGCCACATAGCGCGGCTCGAAGATGTTGAGCGGCAGCTGGCAGCGCGGGAGCAGCAGCGCCCCTTCCAGCGGAAAGAGCGGGATGATCCGCGGCAGCTCCTCGGGGCCGCCATAAGGCTTGTTGATCGCCATCGGGGCTCCTTGGAAGGTGAGGCGGGATCAGGCGAACAGGATGGAGGACAGACGCCGGCGGCCGGCAATGGTGTGCTCGTCGGTCGGCCCCCATGCCTCGAAGAACTGCACCAGCTGCTTGCGCGCCCCGTCGTCGTTCCAGGTCCGGTCCTTGCGCACGATGGCGAGCAGATGATCCGCCGCCTCCTCGCGCCGGCCGCGGGCGTTCAGCGCCACGGCGAGATCGAAGCGGGCCTGATGGTCCTGCGGGTCGGCCGCCACACGCGCTTCCAGCTCCCGGACGTCGCCGAGCGCGGCCGCGGCCTCCTCCAGCTCGATCGCCGCGCGCACGGCGGCGAGGCCGGCGTCGTTGGCGGCCGTCTCGGGCGCCAGCGCCAGCGTCGCCTTGGCCTGTTCGAGATTGCCGGCGGTGAGCTGCGTCCGGGCAAGGCCGGCGAGCGCCTTCAGGTTGCCGGGCTCCTCGGCGAGCACGGCGGAGAAAATCTCGGCCGCGCCGACGAGGTCCCCCTCGGCCAGCGCCGCTTCGGCGGAGGCCACCACCTCGGCAATGTCGCCGCCCCCGGAAGCCTGCACCAGACGATCCACCAGCGCCTTGATCTGGGTTTCGGGCTGGGCCCCCATGAAGCCATCGACCGGCTGGCCGTTGACGAAGGCATAGACCGTGGGGAGCGACTGAATGCCGAGCTGCTGGGCGACGGCGGGGTGCTCGTCCGTGTTCATTTTGGCGAGGCGCACCTTGCCCTTGGCGGCGCGTACCACCTTCTCGATGATGGGGGTCAGCTGGCGGCAGGGGCCGCACCACGGCGCCCAGAAATCGACAAGCACGGGGCGCGTGCGGGATTCCTCGACCACGTCCTTCATGAAGCTCCGGGTCGTGACGTCGATCACGACATCGTCGCCGGCCGGCGTGGCCCCGTTCTCGGCCGGGTTGGCGGACTGGTTCAGCAGCATGGGTGTCGTCCTCGCGATGCTCCGCGCCGGCTTCCGGCGGTCCCGCTGGGCCGCCTCCGCTCGCGCCGCTCTAACATGGTTCGCCGGTGCGTGAATGCAACCGTTTCCCGGCCGTCTCCGATGGGCGCCACTCAGGCCGGGGACGCCTCGCCCCCGGCCTCCTCCGCCCGCCGCGGCACGGCGATAATCAGCGGCTCATGCCCCGTGGCCCGCAGGAAGCGCACCAGATCCTCGCGCGCGATGGTCGTCGTGGCGGTGTTGACCAGCGGGTGGCAGTTGATCTCGCCATGTTCCATCAGCGCGGCGTCAAGCACCACGGTCACGCGCCCGGCGGTGTCGTTCACCGGGCCGAAGGCGGTCACCGCGCCTGGCTTGACCCCAAGCACCTCCTCCAGCAGTTCGGCGCTGCCGAAGGACAGGCGGCTTGCCGCGCCGAGCGGGACATGCAGGCTCTTGAGGTCGACCCGGGCGTCCTCCTCGACGACGAGGAGGAAGAGATTGCCCTTCCTGTCCTTCAGGAACAGGTTCTTGGTATGCCCGCCGGGGATGTCGCCGCGCAGCGCCTGCGAATCCCCCACCGTGTAGAGCGGGGGATGCTCCAC
>JAEZMI010000286.1 GCA_023414975.1 Pseudomonadota bacterium
GTGTGGCTGCAGACACTGACCGCGCCGGGCCTTGCCCACACGATCAGCCACTATCTGCCACCCAAGCAGGGGTGAGAACGGGCGCCGCGCCTCGGTTCAGCTCAGCAGCGCCAGCCCGACGACGCCCCCGCCGAGCACGAAGATGGCGGGGTTGACCTTCTTCACGAAGAACACGCCGAGGAAGACCGCGACGGCGATGGCGACGGTGAGCGCGCCGTCGATGGCGGTCCTGGCAATGGAGATGGTGCCCGCCGCCATCAGCCCGACGACCAGCGGCGCCATGCCCTTCTGCAGTGAGGCGCGCCAGGGCGAGCCTTCGAAATGGTCCCACAGTCGCGAGGCGCCCCAAGAGATGATGCCAGCCGGCACGAAAAAGCCCAGAAACGCCGCAAGGGCGCCCATATAGCCGGTGACGTGATAGCCGATCACCATCACCATCAGCATGTTCGGTCCGGGGACCACCTGGCCGAGGCCGTAAATGTCGCGGAACTGGTCGTCGCTGAGCCAGTGATGCGCATCGACCACCAGCGCCTTGGTTTCCGGCAGCACCGCGGCGCCGCCGCCCACGGCCAGCACCGACAGCAGTGAAAAGACCGCGAGGACGGACAGGTTCTCGTTCATTCGCCGGTCTCCGGGGGCGTTTGTCTGCGGGGCCGGTAGAGGAACACGGCCGCCGGGCCGACGGTCAGCAGCACCCAGACGAGGGAGATGTGCAGCACGCTGACCATCAGTACCGTCACGGCGATGATGGCCGCGTCGAGGAGCCCGCCGAACTGCTTGCGCCCGATCTGCAGCGTCACGGCCGTCAGCATCCCGACCGCCGCCGCGCCGACGCCGATGAGCGCAGCGTTGACGTAAGGATTATGGGCGTTCGAGGCGTAGAGCACGCCAAGGATCATCACCAGCGCGGCGCCGGGCAGGGTGATGCCGAGGAAGCCGACGATGGAGCCGGGGACGCCGCGCAGGCGGTCTCCGACGATGATGCTCATATTGGTGGCGTTGAGCCCCGGCAGCGCCTGGGAGATTTCCAGCGCCGACATGAAGTGTTCCTCGTCGAGCCAGCGCTTCTTCAGCACCAGCCCGGCGCGCAGATAGGCGACGACACCGCCGCCGAAGCTGGTGGCGCCGATGACGAGGAAGGTGATGAAGATCTCCCACAGCGGGACGTCGCGCGGCAGGCTGTAGCCGTCGCTGTCCCCCGCCGCGGCGGGCTCGCCTGTGCCGCTCATCCGTCCGCGCTCACTCGTCGTGTTCGGCGAGCTGCTTGCCGAAATTATAGACCAGCGAGGTCTTGGTGGTGCCAAGCTGCACCCATTCGGGCGCCTGCATCTGGATCGCCTTGAAGAACTCTTCCGAGCGGGCGCGGGCCTTGGCGTGGAGCTGGTCGTAGCGGTCGAACTTCGCCTGGAAGGCGAATTCGCCGATGATCGAGCTTTCGGTCGCGCGGTCACGCCACACGGCGATGGTCGCTTTTGCGATCAGGCCGTGGCCGAAGTCGAAAGAGCCGACATTCACCTGCACCTCTTCGACGGGCAGGTTGTTCACCAGGGAGACCCTGTCGTCATTGTGCGAGTCGCAGCGCTCGGCAATGGCCGGGAAGACGCGGGAGATGCGCTCCAGCCCCTCTTCGAGCACGATGCCCGGCGACAGAAGCACGCAGTTATGGGAATACAGCGAACGCATGCCGCCGAGGCTGTCCTTGAGGGGCAGCAGTTCCTCCTTGAACTTGATGTTCGCGGTTCCGCTCAGATGAGGCGTCACGTCGACGGCTGCCGCCGTATCGAAATCGGTGTGGCGGAACTTGAACGTCAGCTCGTGCTCGGGGTCCGGCCAGCCATCGGTGTAGAAGGTGCGTTTACGCAGGATGAAGGCGTGCCGGTAAAGGTTGTAGTCCGGCGTGTCGTAGAACAGGACTTCGCGCACATGGCGCTTGAAGCCGTCCTTGTTCGTGGTCACGCCGATCTTGAACTCGGGCGCGATAAGGCCCAGCTTGTGCCAGTAAACCTCGAATTGGCGCGGGTCGAAGAACCGCTCCGGCCGCAGCAGGATCTTGTATTCACGGTAGTGAATATCGTCCATCGAACGCCTCGAACACGCCGGCATGCCGGCCGGATGGGGAGCAGTAAGCCGGTATTCTCGCACTAGGGGCAGGGTTGCGCCAGTTCTTGGAGCGAAACCGCTGCCGCGCCTTTCGCCGGAGGAAGTCATCCGGTTGTGAAGGTCGTCAGGATGTACGCCTTGTCGCGATGTGTCACAAGGGCGTCGTCGCGCCGGTGCAAGGCCCGAGGGAGCTTGAATACGGGGGGCCGCCATGGTCCAACCCAGTCACCGATTTGCCGCCGACGACGCCCGTTCCGGGTAGCAAGAAGAGAGGCCGTCTATGCCGTCCAAGCTCGAACAACTCCGCTCCATGACCGTCGTCGTGTCCGATACGGGCGACATCGAAACCGTTCGCCGGCTCAAGCCGCAGGACTGCACCACCAATCCGACGCTGCTGCTCAAGGCGGCCGAAATGCCGGCCTATGCACCCCTGGTCGACGAGGCCATCGCGTGGGGCCAGGGCCAGGGCGGGGCGAGTGCCGCGGTTGTCGATGCCACCTGCGATCGGCTGGCGCTCAATTTCGGCGCCGAGCTTTCGAAGATCGTGCCGGGTCGCGTCTCCACCGAGGTCGACGCCGACCTGTCCTTCGACACGCAGGCGACGCTGGCCAAGGCCCGCAGCTTCATCAAGGACTATGAGGCGCGTGGCGTCGGCCGCGAGCGCATCCTCATCAAGATCGCCTCGACCTGGGAGGGCATCCGTGCCGCCGAGGTGCTGCAGAAGGAAGGCATCGACTGCAACCTGACCCTGCTCTTCTCCATGGCGCAGGCCGTGGCGGCGGCCGACGCCGGCGCCTTCCTCATCTCGCCCTTCGTCGGCCGCATTCTCGACTGGCACGTCAAGGCGGGCGAGGGCCCCTTCACCTCCGAGACCGATCCGGGCGTGAAGTCGGTGCGCGAGATCTATGCCTATTACAAGACGCACGACATTCGCACCGTGGTGATGGGCGCCTCCTTCCGCAACACCGGCGAGATCGAGGCACTGGCCGGCTGTGATCGCCTGACCATCGGCCCCGCCCTGCTGGACGAACTGGCCAAGGACGAGGGCGTGCTGGAGCGCAAGCTGGACCCGGCCAAGATCGACACGACCCCGGCCAAGATCGTGCTGGACGAGAAGGCCTTCCGTTTCGCCCTCAATGAAGATGCCATGGCGACCGAAAAGCTCTCCGAAGGTATCCGCCAGTTCGTGAAGGATCTGCGCACGCTGCGCGGCATGGTCGCCAAGCGGCTGGAAGGCGCCAAGGCTGCCTGATAGAGGAGGGCGCCGCCCTCCCCTTGATTACTCAGGGAGGGCCCCCGCCCTCCTTGTTTCAAGCTGACATGATGCCCGAGATCGACCTCGCCTTTGCGACTGCCGCCGCCATCGCGGCCTTCTGCGTCGGCATGGGCAAGGGCGGCGTCCCGATGATCGGCACGCTATCCGTGCCGATCATGGCGCTGGTCATGCCGCCCATTGCCGCCGCCGGCCTTCTGCTTCCGGTCTATGTCGTCAGCGACATGTTCGGCGTCTGGGCTTATCGGCGGGAGTTCTCACGGCGCATCCTCGCCATTATCGTGCCGGCCGCCGCCATCGGTATCGGCATAGGCTGGGCGACCGCGTCGATCGTCACCGACGCCATGGTCGAGGTTATCGTCGGCCTGATTGGCCTTACTTTTTGTCTCGTGCGCTGGTTCGGCAATGTCGGCGCGACGCCGCGTCCGGCGGATGTTCCGCGGGGTGTGTTCTGGGGCGCGATGTCGGGGTTCACCAGCTTCGTCACTCATGGTGGGGCGCCGCCCTACCAGATGTACGTGCTGCCGCAGCGCTTGCCCAAAATGGTCTATGCCGGCACCACCACGATCGCCTTCGCCGCCATCAACGCGATGAAACTGCCGCCCTATTGGGCACTGGGCCAGCTCAGCTCCGCCAATCTCAAAGTCGCGGCCATGCTCATGCCGGTCGCCATTCTCGGAACCTTCATCGGCGTGTGGGTGACGCGCCGCCTGCCCGAAAAGCTGTTCTACCGGCTGATCGTGATTGCGCTGTTCCTGCTCTCGCTCAAGCTGTTGTGGGACGGTATGCGCGGAATGCTGGCAGCCTAGACCGGGTCGGCCGGCTTCGAGAGAACGACGGCGGTCCAGAAGCCCGCCGCGACGACCACAGAAGCGAGGATGATCCCGCCGAGCACCGCGTCATAGGAGCCGGTGGCCGCCCACAGCATGGCCAGCCCGACCGGGGCCAGCGCCCGCGCAACGGTGGCGGGCACGGCCATCGCCCCGTTCACGGCGCCATAGGCGCGCCGCGTCAGCATCTCCGGCACGACGAGGCCGCGCACGATCGTGGTGATGCCGTTCACCGCGCCGAACACCACACCGAACAGCGCCACCCCGATGAAATCCGGCGGCATGAATTCCAGCGCGAGGAAGGCGAGCGGGAACACGGCGACGGTAAGCGCGCCCACGATGCGCATCGGCGCGCGCGGCGCGAAGACCCAGATCGCGATGCGGCCGGCCACTTGCGCCGGGCCGATGACCGCGATCGCGGTTACCACCGTATGGGTGTCGAAACCCCGCTCGATCAGCAGCGGGTAGGCATGGAAGGTGAAGCCGGAGAACATCACGGCATAGGCCGTGAAGGAAAGGGCGAGCGCCCAGAAGGCGGGTTGGCGCAGCGCCTCGGCAAGCGCGGAGGGGCCCGGCGTCTCCCCGATCCCGCGGGTCGCGGGCACGGGCGCGTCCGCGCGCGGGTCGATCACGGCAAAGTTCACCGCGGCCGATACGAAAACATTGATCGCGCCGAGGATCATCAGCGTGTCGCGCCAGCCCACCGTGTCAATCAGGAGTTGAACCAGCGGGATGAAGACGGTGGAGGCAAAGCCGCCCCAGAGCGTCAGCGCGGTGATTCCGGCCCGCGCCTGCGACGCGCCGACCCGGCGGGCGATCACCGCGAAGGCGGGATCGTAGAGCGTTGCCGCCTGCATGGCGCCAATGCCGGCCACGGCGACGTAGAACAGCGCCATGCCGTCGGCATGGGCCCAGAGCATGAAGAGAAGGCCGGCCAGCACGGAGCCGCCGGCCATGATGAGCCGGCCATAGCCCGCATCGATGCCCGCACCGACCGGATAGGCAACGAGGCCGGCCAAAGCGAGGCCGAGCGTGGCCGCGCCGTAAAGCTCGGCCTTGGACCACCCAAGTTCCTGCCCCATGGCCTGAGCGATCAGCGGGAAGCTGTAATAGAGCGTGCCCCAGGAGATCACCTGCCCGATGCCCAGCCCCGTGATGAACAGACTTCGCCCGCCGGGCGGCCTGTGCGGGGCGGCGGTGGCACTCATGGAAGGTCTCTGCTTCAGGCTGCCGGGCGCAGCAGGGAGTGTACGAGGTTCACCCAATAGCTGGCGCCGACCGGCAGCAGAGCGTCGTTGAAGTCATAGGCGGCGTTGTGCAGGTTCGGACCCGGCCCGCTGGCCAGGCACACATAGGCGCCGGGCACCGCTTCGAGCATGTAGGCGAAGTCTTCCGCCGCCATGATCGGCTCGAAATCCGTCACGACATTGTCGGCGCCCACCGTCGCGCGTGCGGCGGCGAAGGCCTTGTCGAGCTGGGATGACCAGTTCACCGTTGCGGGGTAGCGCCGCTCATAGCGGATCTCGGCGCTCGCGCCTTGCGCGGCGCACACACCCTCCACCACGGCGCGGAAGCGGCTCTCGACGAGGTCGCGCACGTCTTTTGTGAAGGTGCGCACCGTGCCGCGCAGCACCACCTCGTCGGGGATCACGTTCCAGGTGTCGCCGCCATGAATCTGGGTGACGGTGAGGACGGCAGCCTCCTGCGGGCTCACCGAGCGGGCAACGATCGACTGAAGCTGCGCCACGATGAGCGAGGCCGTGAGCACCGGGTCGAGGCCGCGCTGAGGCATGGCGGCGTGGGCGCCGCGGCCGATCACCTTGACCTCGAAAATATCGAACGCGGCAAACATCGCGCCGTGACGGCCGAGAACATGGCCGAAGGGCGCATTCGGCCAGTTGTGCAGGCCATACACTTCGCTCATCGGGAACAGGTCGAACAGGCCCTGTTCCACCATCACCTTGCCCCCGCCCTCATTCTCCTCGGCCGGCTGGAAGATGAAATGCACCGTGCCGGCGAAATCCGGGTTCGCCGCCAGGTGGCGGGCGGCACCCAGCAGCATGGTCATGTGCCCGTCATGGCCGCAGGCGTGCAT
>JAEZMI010000312.1 GCA_023414975.1 Pseudomonadota bacterium
GCCGCGCGCCGTGCCGTCGGCGCCGATGGCCGCGCCCTCCGGCGTCACGTCGATGCCGAGGCGCAGCGGGTCCGGCCGGGCGAGGCCGACGGCCTCCAGCGACGCCAGCACCGGATTTGAGGCGAACACGCCGCCATGGGCGGGGCCGGTGGCGACGATGACCGCATCGAAAAGCCGCTCCTCCTGCCGACCGCTCCGCCGGTTGCGCAGCGTGGCGCGGATCGTGCCCCCCGTCGTGCCTCCCGTCTCGCCCCCAGCCGTATCCTCTTGCCGGCCGATGGCCTTCAGCGAGGCGGCACGGATGGCGAGCGTGCCGGCGGCGATGCGCCGGTCGAGCACCTGTTCCACCTGAGGGGCGATGCGGAAGCGATGGACGTCCCAGAACGGCCGCAAATGGCGCAGCAGCCGCGCCCGCTCGGCCAGCGGCAGCGCGCGCCAGATCGCACTGCCCTGCAGGCGCACCTGATCGAGCACGCAGTGCCAGCTCTTGCCGGCGCGCTCCGCCTCCTTCACCGCCGCGCGGATGCGGCGCACCAGCGCCGCGGCCGTGGAAACCGGGGGATCGAGGAAGTCGCCGAACGGGTCGTGCTGGGCGGCGGGGTGGCCGCGCGAGCGCAGGCCGCGCCGGGAGATGGCGAGGATGTCGCCCCGGTGGCCGCGTGCCTCCAGGCTCGCCACGATATCCGCCATGGTGAGGCCGGTGCCGACGATCAGCACGCGGTCCTGCGGGCGGATGGCCTCGAAGGTGCCGTGCCGGGCGTCTTCCTGGGCGTCTTCCTGGGCGTCTTCCTGGGCGCCGCGCCGGGCGTCGTGCTCGGCGTCCTCTCGCCAGGGATCACGCACATAACGGGGATGGCCGGCGAGCGCCGCTTCCACCGCGCGGGGCGCGGCCGGCGCCGCATGGGCGACCGCCAGCACGACGATGCCGGCGCGGATGCGCGTGCCGTCGGATGTCGTGATGAGATACCCGCCACCCTCCGTCGTCACATCCTCGGCCCGCGCCCGCACATGGCGCACGCGCGCGCCAAGCCCTGCCACGGCCTCCGCGACATAGGCGCCGAACACCGCGCGCGCCGGGAAGTTGCGGTCCCCGACGCGGGCGGCGGGATCCGCCTCCAGCGCGCCGGAGGCTTCCAGCCAGTTGTTGAAGTGATCGGGCGCTTCGGGATTGAGCGACATGCGCGTCGCCGGCACGTTGATGCGGTGCTGGCGGTCCGAGGCGCTGTAGGCGAGGCCCCGGCCGATGTCCGCACGCGGTTCGACGACGACGAGGCCGGCGAGGTCGGGCCGCTGGCGCAGCAGGTGCCACGCCACGGCGGCGCCGGAGAAGCCCCCGCCGATGATCGCCACCGGCGTCTCGATGACTGGCCGGCCCTCGCCATGGCGGACGTCTCCCGCCGGACGGCCCGGCTGCGCATCGGGCGCCGGGGCGCTCAACCTCGGTCCGCTCACGATTGCGCCGCGCGCAGCGGGGGGCGGTAGTCATTGGCGATGGTCTCGCCGAACGGGCCCGTGTTCACCTTGCCGCTCGCCTCCGCAATGCCGTGGTTGAGCTTCAGGCGCGGCAGAACCAGTTCGGCCACGCGATAGGCTTCCTCCAGATGCGGGTAGCCCGAGAAGATGAAGCTGTCGATGCCGAGATCGGCATATTCGCGGATGCGCTGGGCCACCGTTTCGCCCGAGCCGACCAGCGCCGTGCCCGCGCCGCCGCGCACGAGGCCGACGCCCGCCCACAGATTCGGGCTGACCTCCAGCCGGTCGCGCCGGCCGCCATGCAGGGCGGACATGCGGGCCTGCCCGACCGAATCGAGGCGCGAGAACACTTTCTGCGCGGCGGCGATGGTGTCGTCGTCGAGATAGCGGATGAGGTCCTCGGCCGCCTCCCACGCCTTGGCGTCGGTCTCGCGGGCGATGACGTGCAGGCGGATGCCGAAGCTCACCTTGCGGCCTTCCGCCTCCGCGAGGGCGCGTACCTGTTTGATCTTGGCTTCCACGGCGGCCGGGGGCTCGCCCCAGGTGAGGTATTTGTCGACATGCTCGGCCGCGACCTTGCTCGCCGCTTCCGAGGAGCCGCCGAAATAGAGCGCCGGGCCGCCCGCCTGCTGCGGCGGGAACAGGAGATGGGCGTCCTCGACCTTGATGTGCTTGCCGTCGAAGGTGACGTGCTCGCCGGCCAGCAGACGCCGGTAAACGGTGAGGAATTCGTCCGTCACCTCGTAGCGTTCGTCATGGTTGAGGAAGATGCCGTCGCCGGCATTCTCCACGGGATCGCCGCCGGTGACGATGTTGACCAGCAGGCGGCCGTCGGAGATCCGGTCGAGCGTCGCCGTCATGCGGGCATAGAGGGTGGGGGAGGCGAGGCCCGGACGCACCGCCACGAGGAAGCGCAGCTTCTTGGTGACGGGCGCCAGCGCCGAGGCCACCAGCCAGCTGTCCTCGCAGCTTTTGCCCGTGGGAATGAGCACGCCGTAATAGCCGAGCCGGTCCGCCGCCTGCGCGACCTGCCGGAGATAGTCGATGTCGACCTCCCGCGCGCCGAGGCCGGTGCCGAGATAGCGGCCGTCGCCATGGGTGGGCAGGAACCAGAGAATGTTGAGGCCGTCGGAGGACGGGCTGGGAGTACCGGGGTGAGACATGTGTTTTTCCTTATTCTGCGGCGGCCGGCAGCGCCGGGCGGCGCGTCGGCTTGAGGACGTCAAGGATCTGGCGCTTCAGCGCCTCGGTGTCGGGTGAGCCGAGCTGGCGGGGGCGCTCCGGGGCGACGGTGAGGATCGCGCCGATGCGGCCGGGATGGGGCTGCATGACGACGATGCGGTCGGCGAGAATCAGCGCCTCGTCGATGTCATGGGTGACGAGCACCAGGGTCGGGCGGCTGTCCTCCCACAGCGCCAGCAGATGTTCCTGCAGGTCGGCGCGGGTGAAGGCGTCGAGGGCCGAGAAGGGCTCGTCGAGCAGCAGCACGCGCGGGCGGGTGACGAGGGCGCGCGCCAGCGCGACGCGCTGCGCCAGCCCGCCGGAAAGCTCGCGCGGCCAGCGTTGACCGTGGCCGGCAAGACCGATGCGCTCCAGCGCCGCCGCGACCCGCGCGTCGCGCTCGGCGCGCGGCAGATGGGCGAGGCCGAAGCCGATGTTCTGCGCGACGGTGAGCCAGGGGAGCAGGAGCGGTTCCTGAAAGACGATGCCGACGGCCGGATGCGGGGTGTCGATCGCCTCGCCATCGACCTCGATGCGTCCCGCGCTCGGGCGGTCGAGCCCGGCGATGAGGCGCAGAAGCGTGCTCTTGCCGCAGCCCGAGCCGCCGACGATGCCGAGGATCTCGCCGCTTGCGACGCTCAGCGTCAGATAGGCGAGCGCCTGGGTGCCCGTCCCGTAGCTGCCGCTCGCATAGGTGCCGGTGGGGGAGGTGCCTGTGGGTGAGGTGCCTGTCGGGTAGGTTTTGGCGACATGGTCGAGACGCAGCATGGCTCAGCCCTCGCCCTGCGCGCGCTGCGCGGTGTCTTCCCAGCGCAGCAGGGGCCGGCTCGCGGCCACCAGCAGCGCATCGGTCAGCTTGCCGAGGAGCGCGAAGACCACGATGGCGGCGACGATCTGCTGGGGCTTGCCGAGCTGCTGGCCGTCCACCAGCAGATAGCCGAGCCCTTCCGAGGCGCCCATGAATTCG
>JAEZMI010000329.1 GCA_023414975.1 Pseudomonadota bacterium
GCGGTGCGGATCAGCCTGTCCAGCATGCGCTTGCGCTTGGCTTCGTAATAATAGCCCCTGGAATAGAGCACCACCGCGCGCGTCTCGTCGCGTCCGGCGACGCGGTAGGCATTTGCCAGATAGGCGACGGCGTAGGTCATGTTGGTGTTGGCGTCGAGCAGGTCCCGCGCCTCGCCGCGGAAGCCGAGCGCGCGCGCCGTGTCGACGCGAATTTGCATCAGGCCCCAATAGGGACCATTGCGGCGGCTCGGCTCGAACTTGCTTTCGCGCCACGCCACGCGGCGCACCAGCCGCACGGGCACATCGAAGCGCGCGGCGTGGCGTTCGATCAGCGCCTCGATATGCGGGGGGGCACGCTCCGCCGTGGCGCGTGTGGCGGCGGGTTCCGGTGCGTCGTCGATCGGCTTGGCGGCGTTTTCGAGCTCGCCGGCGGCCGGGGCGTCATCCTCCGGCGCGGCTTCGGTGTCGGGTTCGGGCGCCCGCAGCGCGGCCATCCGTGCGGGTGGCGGCGGGGGCGCGAAGGCGAGAGGTTGAGCCTGGGTTTCGGCGTCCGGCGGCGCGCCAGCGGGTTCGGAAGCGGGTTCGGCAGCGCGCGGCGGCGGCAGCGGCGCGATCGAGGCGAGAACGATGCGCTTTTCCGCCAGGCGCTTGGGAGGCAGGGGCACGATGGCGAGCGTCATGGGCGACGCGGACGAGGCCCCCTGCGGCGGGACGACGTTCGGCTGGAAGCTCGTCGCCGTGGCGGCGACCGGCGGCCGGGAGACGAAATGCTCGGGCGCCGGATTGTCGGCAAGGGAAGCGACAAGCCACCCCTGGTAGGAGGGCGCGACCATGGCGGCCCCGGTGCCGGGATTAAGCAGCGCCAGCGCCACCGGGCCGCCGGCAGGGGCGACGAGCGGGTGTCCGGCGCCGGCGGTCGTCGGCGCATCGGACGCCTGGGCGCCGGCGACCAGTCCGGTTGCCGCGAGCGCGAAGCCGGCGGCCGCCACAAACCTGACCCCGACCGCTCCGGTCGCGACAAATCTGGCCGCGACAGATCTGGCCGCCACCGATTTGGCTTCGACCGCCTTGGCCACAAGGGTCGTTCCGCCGGTCCGGCGATATGTCGTGCGCTGTTTCACCCGCGCTGACTAGCACAGTTCATCGCGGGCCGAAACGCTGCCGCCACACCGCGGGTAACGGGCGGCTCCCGTGGCCTCAGATATGGTACATTAGGTCCATGTCGGGGTTGTCCGAGAAGGCCAGCATGTCCTTCAGCGACATGCGGTCGAGGATGTCCGACATGGCGTCGCGCACTTTGGTCATGGTGATGCGGACCGCGCAGGTGCCGAGGTCGCGACAGTCCTGGCAGGGAATGTACGCGCTCTTGCTGGCGCAGCCGATCGGCGCGAGCGGGCCGTCGAGAACCCGGATGATGTGGCCGACGCGAATATCGGTGATCGAGCGCGCCAGCGCATAGCCTCCGCCCGGTCCCTTGCGTGAACGCAGCATGCCCGCATTGCGCAGATCCAGCAGAATAGCGTCGAGGAACTTCTTCGGAATGTTGTTCGCGTCGGCGATTTCCTGCCCGAGCGAGCTTTTTCCTTCCGGTTGACGGGCGAGATACAGCATCGCCTTGAGGCCATACTTGCCCCTGTTGGTCAGCATGTGCGGTCGGTCCTCGGCGGAAGGGGAATGGTCTCTTATGTGGGAGGCTTTCCTATCATGTGCCAGTCTCCCGCCGCCCGATCAACCAGCCTCGCGCCCGCCGCCCCGGCGGGCCTTCGATTTCCCGCTTCGGCGCGGCCTCGACCGGGACGAGTGGGTGCGTCATGATCGGTGGGCTTGAGCGGGCGCCGCCGGGGTGCCTTGCGCGGGCGCAGTTGGAGTGCCCGGCCATGCCGCCGGCCGAGATGTCCGGGAGCGGGGACTGGCTCCACCGCGCGCTGCTGGGCGTGGCGGGAGGCAGTCTTGCGGTGGGCCTCGCCCTGCGGGTCGCCATGCTGCCGGATGCGGCGAACGCGGTGTGGGGCCTCGGCGTGCTGCCGGTCCTCGCGGCGCTGCTGGTTGACATCGTCGCGAGCCTGCGGCGCGGCGAGATCGGGCTCGATATCGTCGCGGCCCTCTCCATGTCCGCCGCCCTCATCATCGGCGAGACGCTCGCGGCAGCGGTCGTCGCGCTGATGTATACGGGCGGCAGTTTTCTGGAGAGCTACGCGCAGGGCCGCGCCCGGCGGGACATCGGCGCGCTGCTCGCCCGCGTGCCCCGCGTCGCGACCCGTTACGAGGCGGGCGGGCTCACCGACGTGCCGCTCGACGCGGTCGCTCCGGGCGATCGGCTGCTCGTGCGGCAGGGTGATGTCGTGCCGGTGGACGGCACGCTGGAGTCGGAGGCCGGATTTCTCGACACATCCGCACTCACCGGCGAATCCCTGCCCGTGCGTCTCGCCCGCGGCGCGGATGTGTTGAGCGGCGTCACGAATGCGGGTGAGGCCTTCGATCTGATCGCCACCCGCCCGGCGCAAGACAGCGCCTATGCGGGCATTGTGCGCCTCGTCGAGGCGGCGCAACACTCGCGCGCGCCGATGGCGCGGCTCGCCGACCGCTGGTCGCTCGGCTTCCTCGCGCTCACCGTGGTGATCGCCGCCTCGGCCTATGGGTTCACGGGCGATCCCGTCCGTGCCGTCGCGGTGCTGGTCGTCGCGACGCCCTGCCCGCTCATCCTCGCCGTGCCGGTGGCGCTGGTGGCGGGGCTGTCGCGCGCGGCCCGGTTCGGCGTGCTCGTCAAGGGCGCGGGAACACTCGAGGCCTTGGCGCGGGTACGCACGCTCGTTCTCGACAAGACCGGAACCCTGACCGAGGGCCGTCCGCGCATCGTCGCCATCGAACCGGCGCCCGGCATCGAGGCGCAGGATCTGCTGCGGCTCGCCGCCGGGCTGGAGCAGGCCTCGCAGCACCCCATGGCGCGGGCGCTGGTCGCCGCCGCCCGCGCCCGCGGCCTGTCGCTCGCCCTTCCCGCGGGCGTGAGCGAAACGCCCGGCGAGGGACTTTCCGGCACTGTGGAGGGACGGCGCGTCGTCGTCGGCGGGTGGGGTTACGTTGTCGCGCGCCTCTCTCTTTCTGCGCCCGTCACGCCGCCGCGGGCTGCCGATATCGGCGAGGTCGTGGTGGCGGTGGCGCTGGATGGTGCGGTGGCCGGTCACATCATCATGGCCGATCCGCTGCGTGCCGGCGCCGCCGAGGTCCTCGACGTTCTGCGGGCGCGCGGCATTCGGCGTCTTCTGCTTGCAACCGGCGACAGGGAGGCGGTCGCCCGGCGCGTTGCCGGCGGTTTGGGGCTCGACGCGATCCATGCCGGCCTGACGCCCGACCAGAAGGTGCGGTTGGTGCAGGCCGAGCGCGCCGCGGGGCCGGTGATGATGGTGGGAGACGGGGTGAACGACGCGCCCTCGCTCGCCGCCGCCGATGTCGGGGTGGCCATGGGCGCGCGCGGCGCGGCGGCATCGGCCGCGGCGGCGGACGTCGTGCTGCTGGTGGACCGCATCGACCCGCTGGCGACCGGGCTCGCCGTCGCGCAGGGTGCCCGCCGGATCGCGCTGCAGAGCGTCGTCCTCGGCATCGGCCTTTCCATGATCGGCATGGTCGCGGCGGCCCTTGGCTGGCTCACGCCCGTTCAGGGCGCGCTGATTCAGGAGGCGATCGACGTGGCGGCGATTATGAACGCCCTGCGTGCCCTGCGTGTCGGGCAGCCACCGGGCTGAGCTTCCTGCCGGCGCCGACAGGCTCCCGACAGATTGGCCTCGCTAGGCCGAAGCGAGGTGAACCGGGAGGCTCGGATGCAGGAGGCTCGGATGCAAGAGAATGTGGGGACGCGTGGGTCGGCTCGTCGCAGCCCGCGGCCGGGAGCCCGCTGAGATGGGTGTGTCGGTCTGTCCGAGACGGGCCCGTCGTGCCCCCGTCGCTCTTCAGCCGTTCCCCGCGCCGCCTGACGGCGCCCTCCCTTACACGCTCGCCGCCCTTGCAGGTCCCGGCGTGCCGCCCTGCGCGGTCGGCCCGGCGCCGGGATGGCCCGACATCTCGGTCGTCATTCCCGCCCGCGACGAGGCAGGTGCCATCGGCCCCTTGCTGGATGAGATCGACGACGCCCTCACGGGCGAGCGGTACGAGATCATCGTGGTCGATGACGGCTCGACCGACCCGACGGCGCCGCTTGTCGCGACGATCGCCCGTTCCCGCCCGCACATCGCGCTGCTGGCTCACGCCCGTTCGCATGGGCAGAGCGCCGCCATTCGCACGGGTGTCGACGCGGCTCGGGGGCGGATTATCGTCACGCTCGATGCCGACGGGCAGAACGACCCGGCGGACATTCCCCCGTTGCTCGCGCTCTATCGCGAGGCCGGTGCCGGGCGGAACGTGCGCATGGTGGCCGGGCAGCGGCGCCGGCGCCGGGACAACCTGGTCAAGCGCCTGTCCTCGCGGTTCGCCAATAGGGTGCGCGGGGCGTTGCTCGGCGACGGCATCCGCGACACGGGTTGCGGCCTCAAGCTGTTCGACCGCGCCGCCTATCAGCGCCTGCCCTATTTCGATCACATGCACCGCTTCCTGCCGGCGCTCATGCAGCGGGAGGGCGCCCTCGTGCTGGTACACCCCGTCAATCACCGGCCCCGTTCGGCCGGGCGCTCGAAATACGGCACCTGGAACCGTCTCTGGGTCGGCATTGTCGATCTGGTCGGGGTCATGTGGCTACGTTCGCGCATGAGCCGGCCCGAGGTGCTGGGTGAGACGATCCCGGAATATCGG
>JAEZMI010000349.1 GCA_023414975.1 Pseudomonadota bacterium
TGGTGGCCCCCACCGCGCAGGACCGGCCGGCCGCGCCGGCGGATGATCCGTTCGAGATCGAGATGGCGAGCCTTCTCGGGCGCAACCGGCGAAGCTGAGCGGGCCCGGCGCCCCGAAACGGACCGGAAACGGAAAAGGGCGGCCCGGATCATCGGGCCGCCCTTTTCGCAAAGCGTATCGATTGGGCGGAAGCGGTCAGTCGTCGCGGTAGACGCGCTCGCGGCGCTCATGGCGCTCCTGCGCTTCGATGGACAGCGTCGCGATCGGCCGGGCTTCGAGGCGCTTGAGCGAAATCGGCTCGCCCGTCTCCTCGCAATAGCCATAGGAACCGTCGTCGATCCGCTCCAGCGCCGCGTCGATCTTGGCGATCAGCTTGCGCTGGCGGTCGCGGGCCCGCAGCTCGATGGCGCGGTCTGTCTCCGAAGAGGCCCGGTCCGCGATGTCCGGGTGGTTCTGGTTTTCGTCCTGAAGGTGCTGAAGAGTTTCACGCGCCTCGCGCAGGATGTCTTCCTTCCAGGCGAGCAGCTTGTGGCGGAAATACTCCCGCTGCCGCTCGTTCATGAAAGGCTCGTCCTCGCGGGGGCGATACTCCTGGTCGATCTCAACCGACATCGGCCTTCGTCCTCGTGTTCGGGGGTCACCCTGTCGGGCGCCGCTTATAGACCGCCGGCTCGCCCGGTACAACATTTCTCATCGTCACGTACACGACATGAAATGCTGGAGTTTTCAGCGCCTTGCGGGCGGTCGCCGGGTGGCCTGCGACCAAAGAGGCAAGGCGCGGGCCAACCGGCTGCCGCCGGCCCGCCAACGGCGAAAACAAAGCGCCCCGGCACCGTCTGGCACCGGGGCGCTTGATCAGCCGCCGAAGCTTCGCCCTGTTCTCACTCGAAGCCCAGGAAGAAGGTGTAGGAGAGCGAAACACCGGCCTGGAACTGGTTGCGGTCGCCGTTCTGCACAACGAGCGGACTGTCCGCGGCGTCATCCGCCAGATATTTGTACTCGGCGAAGACCGAGCCGAGGATGGCCGGCGTGAAGCGCTTCAGGATCTGGCCGCCGAAGCCGACGGAGTAGAGGCCGCCGCCCGCCTCATAAGGCGCCAGATTGTTGCCGAGCGCGATGGCCGAGGCCGATTCTTCCGGGCTGATGCCGTAATAGGCATCGATGAAGCCCGAGCTGGACAGCGTCATGCGCGGACCGGCGGAGATCGCCATGCCGCCCCAGAAATCGGTGAAGTAGATCGCGTCGACCGCGAAGTCGGCGACCGTGCCCTCGAAGCCGCCGAAGCCGTAGCGCACATCGGCGCGCAGGCGCAGCCAGTCGACCGGGTACCACTGGGCGTAGCCGCCGACCTCGACCGAGTAGTCGACGTCGTTCAGGCCGCGCAGATCGTCCGAATCACCCGAATCGCGCTTCCAGTCGAGCTTGCCGGTGATGCCGGTCTCGAAGTTGCCGCTGTCATAGAGCGCGATGCTCGGATTGTCGTTGAAGCTGCGCCAGCGGCTCAGCCGGTCGGCGCGCGAGATGCTGATGATCGGCTTGAACGCGGCCTCGTAATCGTCCGAGCCCGGATAGTCCGGCTGGGCCATGGCGTAGCCGCCCAGCGTCAGCGTCCACTGGCGGTCGATCGAGGCGGGCGCGGGCGCCACCACCGGCGCCGACATCGACATGTCCGCCGCGTGGGAGAGCGTGGAAAGGCCCAGAGAACCTGCCACAATCAGTAGACCCGTCGTCGCGATGGAACGCATTGCCAGCACCCTGCCCAAGAACTCATCTCCTACATATACGAGGAAGCTGCCTCTGTGGTTGCCGAAAAGTCACGTAAGACACGGACTGCAAAGCATTTGTCATACTCACCCACGACAACCTTAACGCAAGCTTGCGGCACGACGACAGGCAGCGGCACGCCAGCACCGCCTGCCACGGCGGGCCGGGCGCCGCCGGGAAAAGTGGGCGCGTCCTCATTCCGTCCCTATCTGTGCGGTATCGAGCCGCCGTCTCAACTGCCCGGAGAATCGCGATGCCGCGCCTTTACCTTCTGCGCCACGCCAAATCCGCCTGGCCGGAAGGTGTACCCGACCGCGAGCGCCCGCTGGCCCCGCGCGGCGAACGTGGCGCGGCGGCGATCGGCGCCTATATGGCGGAGAACCACCTTTTACCCGCCCGCGCCCTGGTCTCCCCGGCGCGGCGCACGCTGGAGACCTGGGACATCGCCACCCGCACCTGGCCCACCCACGCCCCGCCCGTCTTCGAGGACGGCATCTATGAGGCGCCCGCCGACCGGCTGCTGGAGATCATCCGGCGGCAGGACGGCCACTCGCCGCTGATGCTGGTCGGCCACAACCCCGGCATGGAGGCGCTGGCGGCGCGGCTTCTCACGCGCGCCCACCGCGCCAGGGTGCTGCCGAAATACCCGACCGGCGCGCTCGCCGTGATCGACCTGCCCGGCGCGAGCTGGGCGCATATCGCCACCGGCGAGGGGACGCTGGAGCGTTTCGTCACGCCGCGCGCGCTGGGTGTCGCAAAGGAAGACGCGACCGAGAACAGGCAATGAGGAGCCGTCTTGCCCTCCTGGTATGAAGAGCTGATCGACGAGGCCCGCCTCACCGCCCTCACCCTGCTGGACCGGGCGGAGGAGCTGGCGAACCCGACGCTGCGCCTCGGCATCACCGGCCTCTCGCGCTCGGGCAAGACCGTCTTCACCACCGCGCTCGTTCACGCCCTGGCGCGCGGCGGGCGGCTGCCGGTGTTCCAGGCGATGCACGAGGGGCGCATCGCCAGCGCGCGGCTCGAACCGCAGCCCGACGACGCGGTGCCGCGCTTCAATTATGAGGGCCATCTCGCGACGCTGGTCGACGAGCGGCGCTGGCCGGATTCCACTCGGCGCATCAGCGAGCTGCGCCTCGCCATCGACTACGCGCCGACGCGCGGCGGGCGGCGCTCGCTCACCCTCGACATCGTGGACTACCCCGGCGAATGGCTGCTCGACCTGCCGCTGCTCGATCAGGATTTCGCCGCCTTTTCCGCCGGCAGCCTGGCGCTCGCCCGCGCCCCGGCGCGCCGCCACCTCGCGGGGCTGTTCCTCGGCCGGCTGGAGAGCATCGACCCGGACGCGCCGGCCGATGAGGGACAGGCGCGCGAACTCGCCGCCCTGTTCACCGATTATCTCGCCGCCTGCCGGGCCGAGACCGTGTCGATGAGCCTGCTGCCCCCCGGCCGCTTCCTCATGCCGGGCGATCTTGAGGGCTCGCCGGCCCTCACTTTCGCCCCGCTCGATCTCTCGCCCGGCCAGGAAGCCGCCCCCGGCTCGCTGCACGCCATGATGCGCCGGCGCTACGAGGCCTATAAGGACAATGTGGTCCGCCCCTTCTTCCGCGACCATTTCGCCCGGCTCGACCGGCAGATCGTGCTCATCGACGTGCTCAGCGCGCTGAACGCGGGGCCGGCGGCGCTGGCCGATCTCGAAGCCGCGCTCGACGGCATTCTCGCCGCCTTCCGTGTCGGGCGGAATTCCTGGCTCTCCGCCCTGTTCCGGCACCGCATCGGCAAGGTGCTGTTCGCCGCCACCAAGGCGGACCATCTCCACCACACCAGCCATGATCCGCTGGAGGCGATCCTGCGCCGTCTGGTCGAGCGCGCGCTCGGCCGGGCGGAAAGCGCGGGCGCGGAAATCGACGTCGTGGCGCTCGCCGCCGTGCGGGCGACGCGCGAGGCGATGGTGAAGCGCGGGCGCAGCCATCTGCCGGCCATCGTGGGCGTGCCCGAGGCGGGCCAGCACGGCGCCGATGCGTTCGACGGGCTGGCCGAGGCCGCCGTCTTCCCCGGCGATCTGCCGGAAAACCCTTCGGCGCTGTTCGACCCCGCGCTGGGCTTCAAGGGCCTCGCCGACGCCACGGGCGGGGACTTCCGCTTCCTGCGCTTCCGCCCGCCGCCGGTGACGCGCAACGCCGACGGCGAAGCCCTGCCCATGCCCCATATACGCCTGGACCGGGCGCTGGAATTCCTCCTCGGCGACCGGCTGAAATGACCATGACCGACCGCACCCCCCGCCGCCCGCAAGCCTTCCGCCTCGATGATCCCGAGGTCGTCCTCGCCGAGGATGGCCGCGCCGCCCCGCGCGGCGCCATCGTGGTGACGCCGACCCCCGCCGCGCTGGAACCGGCGGAGGACGTACCCCTGCCCGTTCCCCCGCCCAAATCCTCGCGCTGGGCCACCCTGTTCTGGTCCGGGCTTGGCGGCCTCGTCAGCCTCGGCATCGGCCTCGCCGTCTCCAAGCTGATCGAGGATCTGTTCGCCCGCGCCGACTGGCTCGGCTATGTCGGCCTCGCCTTCGCGGCCGCGCTCGCCATCGGCGCGCTCGCCATCCTCGGCCGCGAACTCTTCGGGCTCATGCGGCTGAAAACGCTGAACGATGTGCGCGAACGCGCGGCCCAAGCGCTGGCGAAGGACGACCGGCGCGCCGCCGAGGCCGTCACGCAGGAACTGCTGGCCGTCACCCGCGCCTCGCCCCGGCTCTACCGCGCCCGCACCGAACTCACGGCCCATCTCGACGCGATCATCGACGGCGCCGATCTCGTCCGGCTCACCGAGCGCCATCTCATGGCCCCGCTGGACGCGGAGGCGACACGCCTCGTGTCCGGCGCCGCCAAGCGCGTCTCGGTGGTCACGGCCGTGTCGCCGCGCGCGGCGGTGGACCTCGTCTTCGTGCTGGTGACGGCCATCGGCCTGGTGCGGCGCCTGGCGCTGCTCTATGGCGGGCGGCCCGGCACGCTGGGAATGATCCGGCTGTTCCGGCAGGTCATCGCCCACCTCGCCGTCACCGGCGGCATGGCGGCCGGGGATTCGCTGATCCAGCAGGTGGTCGGCCACGGCCTCGCCGCCAAGCTCTCGGCGCGGCTCGGCGAAGGCGTGGTGAACGGGCTGCTCACCGCGCGGCTCGGCCTTGCCGCCATCGAGGTGACGCGGCCCCTGCCCTTCGCGGCCCTGCCCGCGCCGGCGCTGAAGGATGTCGCCTCGGGGCTTGTCGCCCGCGAGCCGCAGAAGGATCGTCCCGACGATCAGCCCTGATGGGCCGGCGTGCGCACGACCAGCCCGTCCAGCGCGTCGGTGATCTTAATCTGGCAGGAGAGCCGCGAGGTCGGCTGCACGTCGGAGGCGAAGTCCAGCATGTCCTCCTCCATCGGGCCGGGCTCGCCGGTCTTCGCCGTCCAGGCCTCGTCCACATAGACGTGACAGGTGGCGCAGGCGCAGGCGCCGCCGCACTCGGCATCGATGCCGGGGACGCCGTTGCGAATGGCGGCCTCCATCACAGTTGAGCCGGATTGTGCCTCCACGGTGCGTTCGGTCCCTGCGGAGTCGATGAAGGTGATCTTGGCCATGATGGTGGGCTTCGACGCTCTTGAAGAATTAAAAGGAAGACGCCCTATCTAGCCCCCATGACCGCCGATTGCCAGAGCCCGGCGCCACTACCCCGCGACCGCCCGCCCCTTCGATTCGCATCAAGCAATCGCTTCGGCCACAGTGGTGAACGAGGCGTTAGCGGGCATGGTGAACAGCCCGTTAACGATAACCTCAATCGCTGCATTAACCCCAGTTCCATTTTTATTGGGCAAGAGCGTAGGATAAAGGTGCGGTGGATTGCCGTTTCTCTCGTCAAGTCCCGATATTTGCCGGGAAGGGCGGAGCGGCGATCTCTCGCTAAACCCCGGGCCGACGGCGAAAGCCGGTCGGAGTAGCGTACGGACCGGAGGCAGGCGCCGATGTCGACGAATACGAAGAAGGTTTATCAGGACCCCGCCGAGGCCGCACTGCTGGCCATCGAGGAAGCCCTGAACCTCGACCTTGTGACCGATGACGCGGATGCCACCTCGCCGGAGACGGACGCGGCGGACCGGCCACGCACGGGCGGCGACCCGGCGGGCGCCGATCTGCCCCCGGCCCGCGAGCCGGACGGCCCGCGCATCGAGGAACGCTCGGGCGCCTTCGACCTCACCGCCGATGACGGTTTCCACGACCCGCTCTTCGATGAACCCTCCTTCCTAAGCGCCAGCGATCTCGACGCCGACCCGGCGAGCCGCGAGCCCTTCGCCGACGCGGCCTTCGAACTGCCGCTGACCGAAACCGCCACGGTCTCCTATGAGGAGCCGTCCTTCGCCCCGGCCAATGCCGGTGCGTCGGATGTGGCGCCGCAGGATTTCCCGCCGCAGGATTCCGCCCCGCATATCGAGCCGCGCTTCGATTTCGGCATCGATGACGCCGACGCGTCGACGGGGACGGAAGCCGGCGCGGCGGGCGATGCCCCCGCCCCCACCGATCTGGTCGCCCCCGCTCTCGGTGCCGCCTCTCTCGGCGCCGCCGCGGTGGCCGGTGCGGCCGCCGCCTCGGGCTCGGCCGCGCCCGCGCCCTCCCCCGCACCGAGCGTTGCGC
>JAEZMI010000357.1 GCA_023414975.1 Pseudomonadota bacterium
GTCGCAGCTCGCGCCCATGACGATGCGTTCCGGACGGTCGCGATTGCCGAGCGGGGTCTGGAAGAAGGTGAAGCACGACAGATGCTGGTTGCGCCACGCGGCCGAGGGCGACGCCAGATTGCCCGGCGGTGGCGGCCACTGCGCGCCGGCGCGCTTCACGTAATAGTCCTCCGGCAGGAGGCGGTAGCCATGGGAAGCGGCCGCCGCGAGCGTGGCGGAACCGACCGCGCCCGTTTGGGGAAGCTGCTCCTGCAACTGAAAGATGCGGGTCGCCTCTTCGGTCTTGCCGCCGAAATCGCCATCGACCCGGCCTGTCTGGGTGATCTGGCGCTGAAGCAGGAAATACTGCCAGCGCTGGACTTCGACCGGAATATTATGGCCACCCCGCGCGAGAAGAAACGCCATGCCGCCCCCCGTTTTGCATCCCGCCGATGCGGGTAACAAGGTGGACGGACCGATGGGAAAATTCAACCAGAAGTTATATTACCAAAGCAAAGCAACCTGTAGGTCAGGCGAGGCTCGCGCATGCGCCCGCCGAACGCGGCAACGGCACCCGTCTGCGTCCTTCGAGGCCCGGCCGAGCCGGGCACCTCAGGATGACGGGGGAGAGGGAGGGCGGCGTCATCATCGCGCCGGGGATCGCCGCCGAGCGAATTGAGGCAAGCAACCTGAAGGCAAGCAAGCTGTCGGTCAGGCCAGGCGAAACGGCGTGCCCCGCCCCTACCGCGTCGGCACCGGCTTTTCGCCGCGGTAGTCGTAGAAGCCGCGCTGGGTCTTGCGGCCGAGCCAGCCGGCTTCGACATATTTCACCAGCAGCGGGCAGGGGCGGTACTTGGAATCGGCCAGCCCCTCATGCAGCACCTGCATGATGGACAGGCACGTATCCAGCCCGATGAAATCGGCGAGCTGGAGCGGGCCCATCGGGTGGTTGGCGCCGAGCCGCATGGCGGTGTCGATGGCGTCGACCGAGCCCACGCCCTCATAGAGCGTGTAGATCGCCTCGTTGATCATCGGCAGCAGGATGCGGTTGACCATGAAGGCGGGGAAATCCTCCGCCACCGCATAGGTCTTGCCGAGCCGGGTGACGAAGGCCTTGGAGAGTTCGAAGGTCTCGTCCTCGGTGGCGATGCCGCGCACCAGCTCGACCAGCTGCATCAGCGGCACCGGATTCATGAAGTGAATGCCGATGAAGCGCTCCGGCCGGTCGGTGGAGGCGGCGAGCCGGGTGATGGAGATGGAGGAGGTGTTGGTGGCGAGGATCGCCTCCGGCTTCAGGAACGGGCAGACCGAGGAGAAGATCTTGCGCTTGACCTCCTCCTTCTCCACCGCCGCCTCGATCAGGAGGTCGACATCGCCGAGATCGGACGCCTGGTCGGTGCCGTGAATACGGCCGAGGGCGGCCTGCTTGGTCTCGTCCGTGTAGAGGCCCTTGGAGACCTGGCGGGCCATGTTGCCGTTGATGGTCGCGAGGCCCGACTTGATGCGGTCGCTTTCGAGGTCGTTCAGCACGACGTCATAGCCGGCAAGCGCGCACACATGCGCGATGCCATTGCCCATCTGCCCGGCGCCGATGATGCCGACGCTCTTGATCTCGAAAGCCATGGTCCGTCCTGTCCGCCCTGCCGTTTTGAACCAGTATAGAGACCCGTCAGGCTTTTGCCTTAGCTATTTCGGCGGTGAGTTCGGGCACGATCTGGAACAGGTCGCCCACCAGGCCGTAATCCGCGACCTGGAAGATCGGCGCGTCCTCGTCCTTGTTCACGGCGACGATGACCTTCGAATCCTTCATGCCGGCGAGGTGCTGGATAGCGCCGGAAATGCCGACGGCGACGTAAAGCTCGGGCGCCACGACCTTGCCGGTCTGGCCGACCTGCCAGTCATTGGGGGCATAGCCCGCGTCCACCGCCGCGCGCGAGGCGCCGACCGCCGCGCCGAGGCTGTCGGCCAGCGGCTCGATGAGCGCGTGGAAGTTCTCGGCCGAACCGACGGCGCGCCCGCCGGAGACGATGGCGCGGGCGGCGGTGAGCTCGGGGCGGGCGCTCTGGGCGACGGCCTCGCCGAGGAAGCGGCTCGGCGCGGCGCCCTCGACAGGGGCGATGGCGCGGACCGGCGCGCTCCCGCCCTCGCCCGCCGGGGCGAAGGAGGCGGTGCGGATGGTCATGACCTTCGTCGCGTCCGTGGCGCGCACCCGCTGGATGGCGTTGCCGGCATAGATCGGCCGGTCGAACGTGTCGGGGCCGATGACGGCGATCACGTCAGAGACCTGCATCACGTCGATCAGCGCGGCAAAGCGCGGCAGCACGCTCTTGCCGAAGGCGGTGGAGGGGGCGACCACCGCGTCGTAATCCGTGGCGAGCGCCACCAGAAGCGCGCTCACCGGCTCGGCGAGGCGATGGGCGTAGGCGGGCGCGTCGGCGAGCAGCACCTCGGCGACGCCGGCGAGCTTCGCGGCGGCCTCGGCGGCGGGAGCGCAGCCGGCGCCCACCACCAGCACATGCACGGGCGCGCCGAGCGCCAGCGCCGCGGTCAGCGCGCGGGCGGTGACGGGGTTGAGGTGAGCGTCGTCATGCTCGGCGAGAAGAAGCGTCGCGGCCATGGTCAGAGCACTCCCGCCGTCTTGAGATGGCCGACGAGCTCGGCGGCCGAGGACACCTTGATGCCGGCGCTGCGCCCGGCCGGCTCGGTGGTGGAAAGCACCTGAAGGCGGGGAGCCAGATCGACGCCGAGATCGGCCGGGGCCTTCTCCTCGATCGGCTTCTTCTTCGCCTTCATGATGTTGGGCAGCGAGGCGTAGCGCGGCTCGTTGAGGCGCAGGTCGGTGGTCAGCACCGCCGGCAGGTCGAGGCTCAGCGTCTGCAGGCCGCCGTCGATCTCGCGGGTCACATCCACCGTGCCCTCGCCGATCACGACCTTGGAGGCGAAGGTCGCCTGCGGCCAGCCGAGCAGCGCGGCGAGCATCTGGCCGGTCTGGTTGCAATCGTCGTCGATCGCCTGCTTGCCGAGGATGACGAGGGCGGGGCCTTCCTGCGCGGCGATGGCCTTGAGCAGCTTGGCGACTGCAAGCGGCTCGATGCCGGCGTCTTCCGTCTTCACCCAGATGCCGCGATCGGCGCCCATGGCGAGCGCGGTGCGGATGGTCTCGTCGGTCTTCGCCGGGCCGATGGAGACGGCGACGACTTCCGTGGCCTTGCCGGCTTCCCGGAGCCGCAGCGCCTCCTCGACGGCGATCTCGTCGAAGGGGTTCATCGACATCTTGATGTTGGCGAGTTCCACCCCGGTGCCGTCCGCCTTGACGCGGATCTTGACGTTGTAGTCGACGACCCGCTTCACGGGCACAAGGATCTTCATCTCACATCTCCCGCCCGGCGGGAGGCCCGCCCGGCAGCCGCAATGGGGGGAAGGCGACGGCGTGCCGGGAAGTGAGGAAAGGACGACCCGGCGCGGCATCGGCCCGCGGAAAGCCGGGCGAAACTATGGACCCGCCCGAGGCGTGTCAACGTAGCGAAAAGGCGGTTTGCGGTCACACCGGCGGGCGCCCGTCCGGCGTGCCGTCGCGGCTGAGCACCCAGAGCGGGACACCTTTGCGGCGCATGACGACGATGAGCACCGCGCCCGCCAGAAGCCCGCCCATATGCGCCCACCAGGCGGTCTCCTCGTCGCCCGCGGCGACGAGGTTCCACAGCTGGAAGGCGATCCACGCGCCGAGCGGCCAGATGGCGGGAATGCGCAGGGGAATGCGCAGGAAGACCAGCACCCAGATGCGCACATTCGGGTGCAGCATGAGATAGGCCCCGACCAGCCCCGACACGCCCGCCGAGGCGCCGATGAGCGGGGCGGGCGATTGCGGGACGGCAAACGCATGGGCGAGCCCGCCGACCACGCCGCAGAGCAGATAGAAGACGAGGAAGCGGGCATGGCCGAGCGCGTCCTCCACATTGTCGCCGAACACCCAGAGGAAGGCCATGTTGCCGATGAGGTGCATCCAGCCGCCATGCAGGAACATGTAGCTGACCAGCGTCAGCTCCGAGGGCAGGCGGACATATTCGTCCGGCAGCACGGCGGCATGGGTGACGACGGCGGGAATGGCGCCGTAGCCGAAGGCCGAGGCGATGTCGATGTCCGACCGGTAGCCGTGCTGCACCAAGAGGAAGACGAGGACATTCGCCGCGATCAGCGCCCAGGTGACATAGGCGTGGGTGATGCCTTCCAGCGGGTTGTCGTCGTTGATCGGCAGCAGCATGGGCGTGAAAACAGCGAATCGCGGGGCGGCGCGGGGCGCGGCGCCGGCCAACAATGCCGCGCTGCGCGGGAAAACGCCATCAAGCCGGCGGCATCAGCCGTCGACATGCCGAGCGGGTCCGCCGATGGCCCGCCCGCCCCTACCCCTCGCGCCCCGCTGCCGGCACCCAGAGGACGTCGCCGACGGCGCGGTCATTGGCGGCGCGGCTCATGACGAAGAGGAGGTCGGAGAGGCGGTTGAGGTAGCGCACCGCCGCCTCCGAGACGATCTCGCCGGGCATGTGGGAGAGTTCCACCACGAGGCGCTCGGCGCGCCGGCACACGGTGCGGGCGACATGGAGATGCGTCGCGGCGGGGGTGCCGGCCGGCAGCACGAAGGAGCGCAGGGGTTTGAGCGGCGCGTTCAAAAGGTCGATGTCGCGCTCCAGCCTGTCCACCTGCGCGCCGACGATGCGCAGCGGCTCCCAGCCGCGATCCACGCCGTCATCGGGGGTGGCGAGGTCCGCGCCGAGATCGAACAGATCGTTCTGGATGCGCGCCAGCATCGGGTCGAAATCCTCAACCGCGCTGCCCGGCCCGGTGTGCAGGCGCACCAGACCCAGCGCGGCATTGGTCTCGTCCACCGTGCCATAGGCGGTGACGCGCAGATCGTATTTCGGCCGGCGCTCGCCGGTGCCGAGCGCGGTGGTGCCGTCGTCGCCGGTGCGGGTGTAGATGCGGTTCAGCACGACCATGGGGGCGCGGGTCTCCTTCAGCCCTGGCTCATGAGGATGATGGTCGCCAGCACGACGCAGAGCGCGACCGCCTGCAGCAGCACGCGCCATTGCATGAGCTTCTGCGAGCGCTGCGGCGAGCCGCCCCGCGCCATGTTGGCGAGGCCGAGAATGAGCACCACCGCCACGGCGCCGAGCGCGACCGGCAGGACAAGGAACTTGGCGACGAAGAGAAGGTCCATGGCGTTTCCCCGATGGGCGGCGTTTCCCCGATGGGTTTTGCGGCCCGCCCGCGCCGGGCAGGGCAACCGGGCAGGGCAAAAGGCTCAGTTCAGCGCCACGATGCCCGCATTCAGGCTGATCGCATAAGTGATCCAGAGAATATAGGGCACGAGCAGCCACGCCGCGATGCGGTCGATTTGCGCCGCCGCCCAGATCGTCGCCGCGAGGACGAGCCACAGCGCGAGGATGATGGCGAGCGCCGGCGCCGGCGCCTCCATGCCGAAGAACACCGGCGACCAGACGGCGTTCAGCGCGAGTTGCAGGCACCACAGCAGAAT
>JAEZMI010000028.1 GCA_023414975.1 Pseudomonadota bacterium
GCTTCAGTTCGTCCGTCCCGCCCGCATCGACGACGTTCTGGAGATCCATACCAGCCCGATCGAGGTGGCCGGCGCGTCCATCACCCTTCAGCAAAAGGTGATGCGCGGCGGCGAGTTGCTGGTCGAGGGCAAGGTGAAGGTCGCCTTCGTCGCGCAGGGCCGCGCCCGCCGCATCCCGGACGCGCTCCGCGCCGCGATGAAGGCGGCACGCGGCGAGGCACAGGACGAGGCCTCGGGCGCCTGAATTTGCGGGGTTTTCCGCGTGGGGGGGCGCGGGAAGTTTCTCCCACGCGTCACAGACCTGTTGCGAAGCGGCAACGCTAACCCGCCATTAACCTTAATGCGCTGTTGTAGCGGGTGGTTGTGGGAGCGGTCCGGCCTCGGTCGCCCAAGTTTGGACAGACTCGCTCGCTTGATGGCGCACGGGTTCCTCCGACAGTCAGTAACGGCATCCGCTGCTTTACCGCAGCCGATGCGGGCGGCAGTGCGACCCTTACCTATTGAGGCAGGACAGGCCTGATGACGCTGAAGAAGCTTTTGGTTGCGGTGGTGCTGTTCATGGCGGCATCGGCGTCATTCGCCTATGGCCAGGCGCAGACGGCTCCGGTGAACGCGGCGCCGACGCCGCAGGTGCAGGGTCAGGCGGTCCCCGTTCTGCCGGGCACGACGGTCGCGCCGGAAGGCGCCGGCATGGGCGCGGATCTGTCGCTGATCGGCCTTTTCATGCAGGCCCATCTGGTCGTGAAGCTGGTGATGGCGGGCCTCGTGCTTGCCTCGGTCTGGGTCTGGGCGATCATCATTGACAAGACCATCCTGTTCCAGCGCATGAAGAGCCAGATGGATCGTTTCGAATCCACCTTCTGGTCAGGCCAGAGTCTGGAAGAGCTGTATCGCTCGCTCTCCTCCCGTCCCAACCACGCCATGGCGGCGATTTTCGTCGCGGCGATGCGCGAGTGGAAGCGCTCCTATGAGGGCGGCGCCCGCTCCTTCGCCGGGCTCACCCAGCGCCTGGACAAGGTGATGGACGTCACCATCGCCCGCGAGGTGGAGCGTCTGGAGAGCCGCCTGCTGGTGCTGGCGACGGTGGGCTCGGCCGGCCCCTTCATCGGCCTGTTCGGCACGGTGTGGGGCATCATGACTTCGTTCCAGTCGATCGCCGCCTCGAAGAACACCAGCCTCGCCGTGGTGGCCCCCGGCATCGCAGAGGCCCTTTTCGCGACGGCAATCGGCCTCATCGCCGCCATTCCGGCGACGATTTTCTATAACAAGTTCGTGTCGCAGGTGAACCGGCAGGCGCTGCGGCTGGAGGGCTTCGCGGACGAGTTTTCCGCCATCCTGTCGCGCCAGATCGACGAGCGGGGCTGACGCGCATGGGTATGTCCTCGGGAGGCAGCGGCGGCTGGTCCTCGCGGCGTTCGCGCCGCCGGGGCGGCGGTGCCGTCATGTCCGAGATCAACGTCACCCCCATGGTCGACGTGATGCTCGTGCTGCTCATCATCTTCATGGTCGCCGCGCCGATGCTCACCGTCGGCGTGCCGCTGGACCTGCCGCAGACGCAGGCGCAGGCCGTCTCGCAGGACCACCAGCCGCTGGTCATCTCGATCAACAATCAGGGCCAGGTCTTTCTGCAGGAGACCGAGATTCCCGTGAACGAGATCGTGCCCAAGCTCATGGCCATCGCCAAGGCCGGCTATGACGAGCGCATCTTCGTGCGCGGCGACAAGTCGGTCGATTACGGCACGGTGATGCAGGTCATGGGCCGGCTCTCGGGCGCCGGCTTCAAGCGCGTCGCCCTGGTCTCCGAAGTCGAGCAGGGGGGCTGACCGGTCATGCGCGCGGGCCTCGTTTCCTCGGCGGCACTTCATGCCGGCCTCATCGGCTTCATGCTGGTTTCCTTCTCGTCCGCCCGGCCGCTGGACGCGATGCAGGAATCCATGCCGATCGACATCGTCTCCGATGCCGAGCTGAGCCAGATGATGGCGGGCAAGAAGGACGCGCCCAAGGCCGAGAAGCCCAAGCCGGTGGTCGAGAAGGTCGCCGAGGCGCCGAAGCCCCCGGAGCAGCTCGACGCCAAGGTCGACGACAAGAAGCCCGAGGTGAAGGCCGCGAACGAGCCGGTCGCGCCGCCGCCGCCCCCGCCGGCGGAAGCCAAGCCCGAGCCCAAGCCCCCGGCGGCCGCGCAGGCGACGCCCCAGCCCGCGCCTCCGAAGGACGCGGAATCGCTGGCGGCCAAGCCGCCGGAAGCGCCGAAGGACGCGCCCAAGCCCGATCAGCAGGCGCAGGCCAAGCCAGCTCCGGCGCCGCCGAAGAAGCCGAAGGACATTCCCCCGAAGGTGGTGCAGCAGCCGCCGAAGGACCAGCCCGAGTTCAAGCCGAACGAAATCGCCGCGCTTCTCGACAAGCGCACGGCGACGCGCCAGGCGGCGATCGGCGACACGATCAACAACACCGCTTCGCTCGGCGCCTCCGTCGGCACGGCCGCGACGCTGTCGCAGACCGAGATCGACGCCTTGCGCGCGCGCCTGATGCAGCTGTGGAATCCGCCGGCCGGCGCGGCGAATCCCGAAGAGCTGATCGTGACGATCCGCATCCGGCTCAACCAGGACGGCACGCTCTCCGGCCCGCCCATGGTCGTGACCTCCGGCACCAGCCCGTTCTTCATGACCGCGCGGGACAGCGCGATCCGCGCCATCTTCCGCGGTCAGCCCTTCAACATGCTCAACCCGGCGAAGTATGAAGCGTGGAAGGACATCGAAGTCACCTTCGATCCGCGCGAGATGGTCCGGGGCTGAGCGCGGCATGTTCTTTTATTCGTCGAGATATTCATCATGACCGAGATTATCCGCCCGGGTTTCGCGGGCCTTTCCATCGGCCGGCGCGGATTGATCACCGGCGCGGGCGCTCTTGCCGGCATCGGTCTGCTGTCGCGGCCGGCGCAAGCCGTGCTGAAGCTCGACGTGACGCAGGGCACGGTGCAGCCGCTGCCGATCGCCATCACCGATTTCGTCGGCGGCGGCAGCCCGCAGGATGTCGAGGCGGGCAAGGGCGTCACCCAGATCATCTCGGCGGATCTGCGCCGCTCCGGCCTGTTCGCCCCGCTCGACCCGGCCGCCTTCGTCGAGAAGATCACCAACCCGGACGCCTCGCCGCGCTTTCAGGACTGGCGCGTGATCAACGCCCAGGCGCTCGTCACCGGCCGCATGACCCGCCAGCCCGACGGGCGCGTGAAGGCCGAGTTCCGCCTGTGGGACGTGTTCGCCGGCCAGCAGCTCATCGGCCAGCAATATTTCACCCAGCCGGAGAACTGGCGCCGCGTCGCGCACATCATCGCCGACGCCATCTATGAGCGCCTCACCGGCGAGAAGGGCTATTTCGACACGCGCATCGTCTTCGTCGACGAGAGCGGGCCGAAGGAGAAGCGCGTCAAGCGCCTCGCCATCATGGACCAGGACGGCGCCAACGTGACCTATCTCACGCGCGGCGACGACCTCGTGCTGACCCCGCGTTTTTCGCCGACCAGCCAGGAAATCACCTATATGAGCTATGGCCGTGGCGACCCGCGCGTCTATCTGCTCAACATCGAGACCGGTCAGCGCGAAGTCGTCGGCAATTTCCCCAATATGAGCTTCTCGCCGCGCTTCGCGCCGGATGGTCAGCGCGTGATCCTGTCGCTGCAGCAGGGCGCGAACTCGAACATCTTCGTCATGGACCTGCGCTCGAAGGCGACGACCCGCCTCACCGACACGCCGGCCATCGACACCGCGCCCTGCTACTCGCCGGACGGCACGCAGATCTGCTTCGAGAGCGACCGGGGCGGCGGCTCGCAGATTTATGTGATGAACCCGGACGGCTCGAACCAGCGCCGCATCTCCTTCGGCGACGGGCGTTACTCCACCCCGGTCTGGTCGCCGCGCGGCGATGTCATCGCCTTCACCAAGCAGGCCGGCGGGCGCTTCGCCATCGGTCTGATGCGCCCGGACGGGCAGGGCGAGCGCATCCTCACCGAGGGCTATCACAATGAAGGCCCGACCTTCGCGCCGAACGGCCGCGTGATCATGTTCTTCCGGGATCCGGGCGGGGCGGCGGGGCCGCAGCTCTACACGGTCGATATCACCGGCTACAATGAGCAGCGCATTCCGACACCGAGCTACGCCTCCGATCCGGCCTGGTCGCCTCTGCGATCCTGATCGTGTAGGGAACGATTAACCATAAGGGAAGGTTGATGCCTCGGACGACAATTTGAGGCATTCCGTCAAGGTTCCGTAAAGCATGACGGACCCATTCATTAACGCCAGCGAATAGGTCGGGCAGCGCCCGGCACGGGATATTCAGGAGTCCGCGGTTATGATCCGTATGTTGCGCCAGCTGGGCGGAGCGCGTGTCGCCCTTCTTTTCGGCCTGGCGATGCTCGCCGCCGCCTGCGCCAAGAACCCGATGGACGGCGCCGGCCAGGCGCTCGGCTCGGCGCCTCCCGGCAGCCCGCAGGAATTCATCGTCTCGGTCGGCGACCGCGTGTTCTTCGAGAGCGACCAGACCGACCTGACGCCGCAGGCGCAGGCGACCCTCGACAAGCAGGCGCAGTGGCTCAACCACTATGGCAAGTACACCTTCACCATCGAAGGCCATGCCGACGAGCGCGGCACCCGCGAGTACAACATCGCCCTGGGCGCCCGCCGCGCCGAGAGCGTGCGCAACTACCTGGTCTCGCGCGGTGTCGCGGCGAGCCGCATGCGCACCATCTCCTACGGCAAGGAGCGCCCGGTGGCGGTGTGCAACGACATTTCCTGCTGGTCGCAGAACCGCCGCGCGGTCACGGTGCTCAACGGCGCCGGCTCCTGATCCCTCGCGCGATCCCCATGACCGAGGCCCGGCTGGCAGCAGCCGGGCCTTCGTGTTTTCAGGGGCTTTCCGGGCGCCGGCTTGCCGGCAAAGCCTTCATCGGGCAGGGTGCGGGCCACACTTTGGACGCGATCCCTGCCGTATCTAGCCCGGCGCCCTGTTCGTCGGGGTCCCCGCTTTCCCGCCTGTCACCCGAGCCTTTTGCCGCCATGATGGTCCGCCTTCCGCGCTGCCTCGTCCTGCTCGCCCTTGCCGCCGCCCTTGCCGGGCCGTTCTTGCCGCGCGGCGCGCAGGCCCAGGCCGACAACAATTTCTTCGGCAACCTTTTCAAGCCGCCCGGCCAGGTGCGCCAGGGCGCGCAGCCGGAAGCGCTGCCGCCGGACGATCCGGGCAATGTGTCCACCCGCGTCGACCGCATCGAGAACCAGCTGCGCACGCTCACGGGGCAGATCGAGGAGCTGCAGTACCGCAACCAGC
>JAEZMI010000029.1 GCA_023414975.1 Pseudomonadota bacterium
GTCGCAGCCATCCTCACGGATGACCGCAAACGGCCGACCATTCAATCAAATGCCGAAAAGATGGTTGCCAAGGTGCAACCAGTCAGGGCCGCGCATCGCGCGGGATATGCGATTCGGATTGCGCGGCGGGGTCTCAGTGCCCGCCGGCCGCCCGGCCTCAGCCTTCGTTCTTGATCTGCTTGATCGCCTCGGCGAGCAGTTCTTCCATGGTCCGGCGAAGGCGATGCTCGGAAACATCCACACCCTTCGCATCGAGATCGCCCCGCACCTTGCGATAGACGTCCTCGTCGCCGGCTTCCTCGAGATCGGCCTCGATCAGTGAGCGGGCATAGGCCTCGGCGTCGGCGCCCGCGAGGCCGAGCTTCTCGGCAACCCACAGGCCCAGAGCCTTGTTGCGGCGCGCATGCGCCTTGAACTTGAGGGTTTCGTCATGGGCGAACTTCGCCTCGAACGCATCTTCGCGGTTATCGAACGTGCTCATGAAGTGGCCCCGTCTGTCGGAAAGTTGCGGCTTGATTATCGCGTGGCGACACCCAAATCAATGTCAGCGAGGGGCGTCGCCATCCTCCTACGTCAATCTGCCGGTCACCTCGAGCCCGGCCGCTCCGGCGCAGACGAGCCGGGCACCCGTTGCGCGCCGGACTCGCCGTCCTGTTTGTATCCGATTGAGTGATCGGCTAGTGTCCGCGCGTGGGCGCCTGTGCCGAAGCGAACCGAATCGTCGGCGATTGAAATCGCCATCGCGCGGAAGATCGCGTAAACGTGCGGCGCCCCCAGCCGTGAACCCGGAACCGGAGCCCCGGCACCCTAATGGACTTCCTCAACCGACGGTACCCACCCATGAGCCGCCGCCGCCGCATTTATGAAGGTAAGGCGAAGGTCCTCTATGAGGGCCCTGAGCCTGGCACGCTGATCCAGCACTTCAAGGATGACGCCACCGCCTTCAACAACAAGAAGCACGATGTCATCGACGGCAAAGGCGTGCTGAACAACCGTATCTCGGAATACATCTTCCTGAAGTTGAACGAGATCGGCGTCCCGACGCATTTCATTAAGCGGCTGAACATGCGCGAGCAGCTCATCCGCGAGGTGGAGATCATCCCGCTCGAAGTGGTGGTGCGCAACGTCGCCGCCGGCTCGCTGTCGACCCGCCTCGGCATCGAGGAGGGCACGCAGCTCCCGCGGTCGATCATCGAGTTCTATTATAAGAACGATCAGCTCAACGATCCGATGGTGTCGGAAGAGCACATCACGGCGTTCGGCTGGGCGACCACCCAGGAAATCGACGACATCATCGCGCTCGCCATCCGCGTGAACGACTTCCTCTCGGGTCTGTTCCTCGGCGTCGGCATCCGTCTCGTCGACTTCAAGATGGAATGCGGGCGCCTCTGGGAAGGCGACATGATGCGCATCGTCGTCGCTGACGAGATCAGCCCGGATTCCTGCCGGCTGTGGGACATCAAGTCGAACGACAAGCTCGACAAGGATCGTTTCCGCCGCGACATGGGCGGCCTCGTGGAGGCCTATTCGGAAGTGGCGCGCCGGCTTGGCATCATGTCCGAGAATGAACGCGGCCAGTCTGGCCCGGTTCTGGTGAAGTCCGAACCCGAAGAGTGAAGCCCACGCCGGGAGCTGCGGCTTCCGGTGGTCTCCTATACCGGATCGGGCATTGAGCCCGGTGCAGGCTGATGATAGGCGGGGGCCCGGTTGCCCCCGTCTGTGTTTTTCACCCGCAAGTTTCCACGAGTGGTCCCATGAAGGCGCGCGTTCTCGTCACCCTGAAATCCGCCGTGCTCGACCCGCAGGGCAAGGCCATCGAAGGCGCGCTGCGCTCGCTCGGCGTGCCCGGCATCGCCAGCGTCCGCCAGGGCAAGGTTTTCGATGTCGAGCTCGACGGCGCTGACCAGTCCAAGGCAGAGGCGACGCTTAAAGAAGCCTGCGAGAAGCTGCTGGCCAACACCGTGATCGAATCCTACCGCATCGAGTTTGTCGGGTGATAGACTGACCCGACGCTAGGGAAGCCCGGACCATGGCCGACGTCACCAACGAGCTGCTGTTCGAGGTCCTGAAATCGATTCAGGAGCCCCTGGGCAAACTCGACAATAAGGTCGACGAGGTGAAGCTGGAGCTTCCGGCCATCCGCACGCATCAGATCGCGATGCAGCAGGACATCCACAACATCTATGCGACGCTCACGCGGCATGACACCCGGCTGGACCGGACCGAACGCCGTCTTGAACTGACCGAAAGCCCGCTCGTCCCATGAAATCAGCCGTTCTCGTCTTTCCCGGCTCCAATCGCGAGGGCGATGCCGCGCGCGCCCTCACCGCCGTCTCCGGTTCTAAGCCAGCGATGGTGTGGCACGCCGAGACCGCCCTGCCCGCCGGCACCGATCTCGTGGTACTGCCCGGCGGCTTCTCCTATGGCGACTATCTGCGCTGCGGCGCCATCGCCGCCCGCGCCGCCATCATGGACGCGGTGCGCGAGCACGCGGCTCGCGGCGGTCTGGTCATTGGCATCTGCAACGGCTTTCAGATCCTGTGCGAGAGCGGCCTGCTCCCGGGCGTGCTTGTGCGCAACGCCCGGCTGCGCTTCATCTGCCGCGAGGCCCTGCTCAAGGTCGAGCGCAACGACACGCCCTTCACCCGTCGCTACGCCAAGGGCGCGGTGGTGCGCTTCCCGGTCGCCCATGGCGAAGGCAACTACACCGCCGATGCCGAGACGCTGAAGCGCCTCGAAGGCGAAGGGCGCGTCCTGTTCCGCTATGTGACCCCGGCGGGCACGCGCGACGACACGCAGGTGCTGAACGGCGCCGCCAATTCGATCGCCGGGATCGTGTCCGAGAAGCTGAACGTGCTCGGCCTGATGCCGCACCCGGAAAACCACGTCGATCCCGCCGTCGGCCCGACCGATGGCCGCGCCCTGTTCGAGAGCCTCGCCGGAGCGCTGGAGCGGGCGTGAGGATCTTCCCTCACCGGCCCGCCCCGCCTCGCCCCGCAAACGTAAGACGGCCCGCATGACCTCCTCCGAACCGAAGATCACCCCCGAGCTTGTCGCCGACCATGGCCTAAAGCCCGACGAGTACGCGCGCATCCTGAAGCTGATCGGGCGCGAGCCGACCTTCACCGAGCTGGGCATCTTCTCGGCCATGTGGAACGAGCACTGCTCCTACAAGTCCTCGCGCCTGCACTTGAAGGGCCTGCCCACCAAGGCGCCCTGGGTCATCCAGGGTCCTGGCGAGAATGCCGGCGTCATCGACATCGGCGACGGTCAGGCGGCCGTGTTCAAGATGGAGAGCCACAACCACCCCTCCTATATCGAGCCCCATCAGGGCGCGGCGACGGGCGTGGGCGGCATTCTGCGCGACGTGTTCACCATGGGCGCGCGCCCCATCGCGGCGCTCAACGCGCTGCGCTTCGGCGATCCCAAGCACCCGCGCACCCGTCATCTCGTGGCTGGCGTCGTGGGCGGCATCGGCTCCTACGGCAATTCCTTCGGCGTTCCGACCGTGGGCGGCCTTGTCGGCTTCCATACCCGCTATGACGGCAACCCGCTGGTGAACGCCATGGCGGTCGGCCTCGCGGAGGCTGACAAGATCTTCTACGCCAAGGCGACCGGCGTCGGCCTGCCGGTGGTCTATCTCGGCTCGAAGACCGGCCGCGACGGCATTCACGGCGCTACCATGGCCTCCGCGGAGTTCGGCGAGGGCGCGGAAGAGAAGCGCCCGACCGTGCAGGTGGGCGACCCCTTCGCCGAGAAGCTGCTGCTCGAAGCCTGCCTCGAAATCATGGAAGCGGGCTGCGTCGTTGCCATCCAGGACATGGGCGCGGCGGGCCTCCCCTGTTCGGCGGTCGAGATGGGTGCCAAGGGCGACCTCGGCATCGAGCTCGAACTCGACAACGTGCCCTGCCGCGAAGAGGGCATGAGCGCCTATGAGATGATGCTCTCCGAGAGCCAGGAGCGCATGCTCATGGTCATCGCGCCGGGCAAGGAAGAGCAGGCCGAGGCGATCTTCCGCAAATGGGGTCTCGACTTCGCCATCGTCGGCCACACGACGGACAATCTGCGCTTCGTGGTGAAGCACAAGGGCGAGGTCAAGGCCGATCTGCCGATCAAGGAACTGGGCGACGAGGCCCCGCTCTATGACCGCCCCTGGGTAGAGACGCCCAAGCAGCAGCGTATCGATCCGGCCTCGCTGGAGATTCGCGCGACCATTCCCGGCGCGCTGGAGCGCCTCATCGGGTCACCGGACTTCGCCTCGAAGCGCTGGATCTGGGAACAGTACGACCACCTCATCCTCAACAACACCGCCCAGCGCCCCGGCGGCGACGCCGCCGTGGTGCGCGTGGAGAACGGCCCCAAGGCGCTCGCCATCAGCTGCGACGTGACCCCGCGCTATTGCGAGGCCGATCCGTTCGAGGGCGGCAAACAGGCGGTGGCGGAAACCTGGCGCAACATCACCGCCGTCGGCGCCCGTCCGCTCGCCATCACCGACAATCTGAACTTCGGCAATCCGGAGAAGCCGGAGATCATGGGCCAGCTCGTCGGCTGCCTGCGCGGCATCGGCGCTGCGGCCCTGGCGCTCGATTTCCCGGTCGTGTCCGGCAATGTCAGCCTCTACAACGAAACCAACGGGCGCGGAATCCTGCCCACGCCGACCATTGGCGGCGTCGGCGTGCTCGACAATATCGAGACCATGGCGACGCTGGCCTTCAAGGCGAGCGGCGAGGTGATCTTCGTGGTCGGCGAGACCTCGGGCTGGCTCGGTCAATCGGCGTTTCTCTCGGAAATCCTTGATCGCGAGGAAGGCGCGCCGCCGCCGGTCGATCTGGAGCTGGAGCGCAAGAACGGCGATTTCGTCCGGGCACTCATCCAGGCCGGCCTCGTCACCGCGGTTCATGACGTGTCCGATGGCGGCCTTCTGGTGGCGGTTGCCGAAATGGGGATGGCCTCAGGCATCGGCGCGAACCTTCTGGCGCCCGAGGGCGTGAACCCGCATGCCTACTGGTTCGGTGAGGACCAGGCGCGCTACGTCATCACCGTGGCCGCCGGCGACAAAGCGCAGGTGCTGCGCGAGGCGGAGATTGCCGGCGTCGCCCTCGCCAAGATCGGCGCCACGGCCGGCGACCGATTGAATATCCCGGGCGAACGCCCAATTGTAGTCGACGCTCTGCGCGAGCGGCATGAAGCCTGGCTGCCCATCTATATGGGCGCGGGCATGGTGTGAGGGAGCATCATCCATGGCGATGGAAGCGGCCGAAATCGAACGGCTGATCCGTGAGGGCTTGCCGGATGCGTCGGTGGAGATCCGTGATCTCGCCGGCGATGGCAACCACTATGCCGCCACGGTGGTCTCCGAAAGCTTCCGCGGCAAGAGCCGCGTACAGCAGCACCAGATGGTTTATGCCGCGCTCAAGGGGCAGATGGGCGGTATCTTGCACGCCCTTGCGCTCCAGACCAATGTGCCGGACTGAACGCGGCCACGCCGCTCCACTACGTCCCCATCAGGGATCGCCAGAAGGGCAATGCCATGAGCATCCATGATTTCATCGACAGCCAGGTGAAGAGCAACGACGTCGTCGTCTTCATGAAGGGCACGCCGCAATTTCCCATGTGCGGCTTCTCCGGCCAGGTGGCTCACATCTTCAATCTGCTTGGTGTCGACTATAAGGGCATCAACGTGCTCGACTCCGATGAGATCCGCAACGGGATCAAGGAGTATACGAGTTGGCCGACAATCCCGCAGGTCTTCGTCAAGGGTGAGTTCGTCGGCGGCTGCGACATTCTCCGCGAGATGTATCAGGCTGGCGAGTTGCAGACCCTGCTGGAAGAAAAGGGCGTCGTCGTCGCCGGCCGGGCCACGGCCTGAACGACCGCGATATCGCCGACATTCGGGGCACCAAGGGTGCCCCGTTCTGTTTTAGCCCGTCGACGGGCGAAAATGCTCTTCGATCCAGGAAAGAAAGCTTTCGCCCGCGGGTGGCAACGCCGCGAAGCGGCGAGCCACCAGCCAATAGGCGCCGAAGGGAATGTCGAGCGTGAAGGGGCGTATCAATTCGCCACGGGCGAGCGCGTCGGCGGCTAGACGCTCATCCGAGAGCGCCACGCCTTGGCCGCGCAGCGCCGCTTGCAATGTGAGCCCGCCCTCCGCATAGACAAGCCCGCGCAGCGCTGTGGCCGGCGCGGCGACGCCGGCGGCGGCAAACCACTGCCCCCAGACATCCCGCCGCTCTTCATGCACGAGCGGATAGGCCAGCAACTCTTCCGGCTGCATCAATGTATCGCCGTGCCGCAGCAGGGAGGGGGCAAGCACGGGCGTCAGACGTGTGGTGAAGAGCAGGCGGCTCTCCACCCTCGGCCATCGGCTCTGCGTCTCGCTGTGACGGATGGCGACCGCCGGATCGCGCCCGCGAAATTCATAGAAGCGACGATCGGTATCGATGTCGAGATCAATGCCGGGATGCCGCCGCTGAAAATCGGCCAGATGAGGCATCAGCCAGCACGAGGCGAAGGACGGCTCGCAACTGACGATCAGCGTCGGCTGATCCTCCGCCCTGCGCAGGCGGTCGAGGCAATCGCCGATGCTGTCGAAGGATGTTGTAAGCAGCGACCGCAGTTCCTCACCTGCCGGTGTCAGCACCACCGCGCGATGAACCCGCTCGAAGAGCGGGCGGCCGATCGCAGCTTCGAGCTCGCGGACCTGCCGGCTCACGGCCGCCTGCGAGATGAGGAGTTCCGCGGCGGCCTGCGTAAAGCTTCGATGCCGTGCGGCCACCTCAAAGCTGCGCAATGCCGTAAGCGGAAGCCGGCCCCGTTTCATCCATAACCTCAAGTCATGTGACAGCGATGATAAGCTCGTTTGTCGAGATGCGGCAACCCGCGTCACATGGGGCCAGGGAGATGCCGCCATGCTCACGAACTTGCTGAATGTAATGACGCAGACCATTGCCATAGCGACGTTTCAGCCTCCAGCGCTTCGCCCGGCGAACCCGCACGGGGAAGAGGCACGCCAGTCGTGCGTAGCTGATGTCGCCCCGGCCACCGAGCCCCTGCGTCGACCGAACGGAGAAGAACTCGGAAGCGACGTCGAAACGCCGAGGATTGGCGCGGCTGCGTCTCGGCCGCTGAGGAACCCGTGACCAACAAAAAAGCCGCCCCGAAGGGCGGCTTTCTCGTTTCTCGCGATCCTGAGAAGGATCAGCGCGAATAGTATTCGACCACGAGGTTCGGCTCCATCACGACGGGATAGGGCACCTCGTTGAGCTCGGGCACGCGCACGAACTTGGCGGTCAGCTTGTTGCCGTCGACTTCCAGATAGTCCGGAACGTCGCGCTCGCCGGAGGCGGCGGCCTCGATCACGAGGGCGAGCTGCTTCGAGGCTTCCTTCACCTCGATCACGTCGCCGACCTTGACCTTGTAGCTCGGGATGTTGACGCGCTGGCCGTTCACCTTGACGTGGCCGTGGCTCACGAACTGGCGGGCGGCGAAGACGGTCGGAACGAACTTGGCGCGGTAGACGACCGCGTCGAGACGGCGCTCCAGCAGGCCGATCAGGTTGGCGCCGGTGTCGCCCTTGAGGCGCGAGGCTTCAACATAGATGGCGTGGAACTGCTTCTCGCCGATCGAGGCGTAATAGCCCTTCAGCTTCTGCTTGGCGCGCAGCTGCACGCCGAAGTCGGAAAGCTTGCCCTTGCGGCGCTGGCCGTGCTGGCCGGGGCCGTATTCACGCTTGTTGATGGGGCTCTTCGGGCGACCCCAGATATTCTCGCCCATACGGCGGTCAAGCTTGTGCTTGGCCGAAACGCGCTTGCTCATGCGCTGGTCCTCTTCGCAAGGTTGCGGTTTGGATCGCGCCCCCTCCTCTCCTCCCTTGCGGGAAGTGACAGGCCCTGCCCGAACGCGCCGGTCAGGTCCACGGGTGCGTGAAACACCAAGCGGGGCCGTTGCCAGCCCCGCGAGTGAGCGGGTGCATAGTCGCAAAAGGCTGGCAGGTCAAGGGCGCGGGCTGCTGCGTTGGCAAGTTCGCGGGCCCGATTGGACGCCCGCTCAACGCCCCTTGCGCAGGGCGGCGAGCACGTCGAGGCTGGCATAGCCGTCGGGTTCCAGGCCGATCTTCTTCTGGAAATTCGCCACCGCGCGCATGGTCATATTGCCCACGCGCCCATCGGTGCCGCCCGTGTCGAAGCCGGCGCGGCTGAGGCGGCGCTGCACCTCCTGGATTTCCGCCAGGGTCAACGCCCGCTCCCCGCCCGGAAAGGGTGTGATGAAAGGATCGCCGCCCAGCACCCGGTCGCCGAGATGACAGACCGCGAGGGCATAGTTCATGGAAGGGTTGTAGCTGCGCACCGCATAGAAATTCTGCGTCAGCAGGAAGCACGGCCCTTCCGGACCGACCGGCGCCCACAGCCGCGCCGTAGCCTTCGGATACTCGAACCGCCCTCCCCCGGCTGGCGTCACCCCGGCCTTGGCCCAGTCGGCGACGCTGCGGCGGATCTTGTTGTCGGCGAGCGCTTCGGACACGCCGTCCATGCGGACCTCGAAGCCCCAGGGCAGGCCGCGCTGGTAACTGCCACGCTTGATGAGATAACGCGAGGAACCCGCCAGCGCGTCCGGCACGGAATAGGGCGAGGGCGCGCCGTCGCCATCGTAATCGACGCCGAGATTAAGCCAGACCTCCGGCATCCATTGCGTGTGGCCCATGGCCCCGGCCCAGGAACCCTGCATCTCCTCCGGTTCGGCCCAGCCGCGCTGGACGATGGCGAAGGCGTTGAGGAACTCCGTCTCCCAGTATTTGCGCCGGCGCGGCTCGCCCCAGGCGAGGGCCGCCAGCGAGGGAAAAACCGGGCGCATATGATCGGGGTCGAGCACAAGCTCGCCGAAGGCGCTCTCCATGCCCCACAGGCCGAGCAGCACATCCGGCTCGACGCCGAAGTCCCCCTGCAGGCGCTTCAGCAGCGCCGCGTTCTTCTGCGCCGCCGCGCGGCCGGTATTGAGCCGCCAGTCGGAGATGCGGCGGTTGAGATATTGCCAGAGCTGCTCGCGAAATTCCGGCTGCGCGCTGTCCTTCGCATAGACCGAAACGTCCGGCTTCAGCCCGCGCGTGACCTTGTCATAGACCGCATCGGAAATGCCGCGCGCACGGGCCCGTGCGCGGAATTCACCGACCCACACCTCGAAGGGCTTTGCCGCCTGCTGCGCGCCCGCCGTGCCGAGACCGAACGCTCCCGCGCCAGCGAGCGCCGCGCCGGCGATCAACAAACGCCGCCGGCTCAAATTTTCCGGCGCCGTCTCCAAGGGCAGTGTCGCGGGCGGCATGCGCAATAAGGTCACGGACGAATCCTCTCGGGCAGCTTCTGCCGTTTCGTCATGCTGCGCGGGGAAGGCGGCAGCGGCAAGGCCGCAGCTGTGACGGCCGTGCGGCTCAGGCGGCCGCCATCGCGACCGGCAGAACCTCGCCCGCCCGCGCGGCGCGCCCGCCGATGCTCGCCACCAGACGACAATCGAGCGGCTGTCCGGTCGAAAAAAGGCGCAGCGGCGCGGGGCTGGCCGCGAACGCGGTGGGCCCCAGCAGCGCGGCAAGGCGCCGCGCGATGGCGGGCGCCGGGTCGATCC
>JAEZMI010000088.1 GCA_023414975.1 Pseudomonadota bacterium
GGTCCGAACATCGCTCATAGGTGCCTTCGGAGGATGGGTACCGCCTCAAGGGATCGTTTCCGGGGGGTGCGGCTGTCGAACAAGTCGGCTTTGTGAAAAGTGCGGCGCTGGCCGTGCTCTTTGACCCGGTTGGCCCAACGCTCACGCGCGAGATGGCCCTGAGTCCCCGGTGGGCTTGGCTGTCCGCGTCGCGCGGGTCGGCGGGGTTGCTCAGGGTGGGCGAAGACGAAACCTCGCTCCCCGGGGCGTGGCGCGGCGTGCGAGCGGCGCCGCCCGCGGTGCGGGTTGTGTTCGACGATCCGGCTCGGGGCGCGTCGCCGCGGGCGAGGCCTTCCGGGCGCTAGCCGGGATGTCCGTGAGCCTCGCCCCGGGAGTTGTGCTGTGCCTTTGAGCCGCGCGGCAGGTCCGACTTCCCGTTCGAGGGGCTTCGCCGCTGGCAAAGCACTCTGCCTCTGGCCGGCTTGCGGTCCGCGCCTCCGTCCGACCCTCGCGTGTTGGGCGTGGGCGGCCGTGGATCGCTCATATGGAGCGCTTTTCGGTAGGGCGGGGGCGAGGCTGTCTCCGGCGGCGGGGCTCGTTTGTGGCAGAGTGCTCGCGTGCCACGTTGATTCGCTCCTCGCGGCTGGCAGGTCCACTGGGCAAGTCCACTGGGCAAGTCCACTGGGCATTGCCGGGACGACGATTGGGGCAGATGAGGCGGCTCGGCGCCGTGCGAATTTAGCTGGCCGGCGGCACCGGCGAATGGCCAAGGTCAGGGAGGCCGGCATGACGGCCGGAAGCAGGAGCGGCGACGAGGTGCCGGCGCAGGCCGGTACGGGCGATCGGCCGGAGAAAACCACAGCGGCTCCGGACACTGCCACACCGCATCCGCCCGGTTCCGGCGCGCCGGTGAACGGCGAGGATCACCCCGAAGCCGTGACGGCGCCGACGAATGTTTCGGCCGCGTCCGTCGTACGCGTGGACAATGCGCAACGGCCCGCTGGGGAAGTCGACATTGTGCCTGCCGTGCCGACGGTTTCGGCCGAGGAAACGCCGTTTGCTGATGGTGTCCGGCGCGATGATGCGGTCCCCGGAAAACTTACGGGCGCGCCGGGACGGAGGTCCGCGGGGGGGACCCCCGAAGGCGATCGTGACAGGGGCGGCGAACATGAGGCTGCCAGCCAAGAGACCGCAGGGGACGGGGCGGCGGGTCACGGAGCCGAAAGCCATGGCACCGGGACTCATGGAACGGGGACCCATGGGAGCGGGAATCGTGCGGGCGGCGCGCGCGAGTTCGTCGGAACGTTTGAAACCTCTAGTACGTCCGAATTCCCCGAGCACAGCGGAGAATGTCGGCCGGTGCGACCGGGAACAGGCCGCGAGCCTGGCCTGCCGGATGCCGCCACCGATGCTCGCGCCGTTTCTGGGACGGCGGCCAACCTACCGGTCGCGGCTCGACACCCGGCGCAGGCGGGCGGCAACCATGCCGGCCAGTCGCCAGCGGAGAATCCGCCGGCCGCCGCGGCGCCCGCCTTCCCGACGGACGCCGGGGCCCGTCACGGCGGGCGACCGCATGCCCCTTTATCCACTCCGACGCCCTTCTCGCGTGCCTGGTGGGCGGCCAAGCGCCGGCGCTGTTACGAGATCCTGGACCGCGATTCCGCGCATGATCGTACCGCCGAGCGGGTGAACATCGCGCTCATTGCGCTGATCGTGCTTAACGTCCTCGTCGCCATGCTGGAGACGGTGCCGAGCCTCCTCCTGCGGGACATGCCGTTCTTCCGCGCCTTCGAGGCGTTGTCGCTCGTGGTGTTCGGGGTGGAATATGCGCTGCGCCTCTGGTCCGCGCCCGAGAACCCGCGCTACCGCGGCATGCCCGCTCTCCGCGCGCGGCTGCGCTACATGGTGACGCCGGCGGCGATCATCGACCTCGTCGCCTGGCTGCCCTTCATCATCTCCATGCTCTTCCGCGTCGAGTTGCGCACGCTGGCGATCTTCCGGCTATTGCGCTTCGTGAAGCTCGCCCGCTACTCGCCGGGCATGCAGTCGCTGTTCGAGGTACTGCACAGCGAGCGGCAGTCGCTGATGGCCTGCTTCTGGCTGCTGGCCGGTTCGGTGCTGATCGCGGCGTCCGCCATGTATGGCGCGGAAGGCAGCGCCCAACCTGAGCATTTCGGCTCTATCCCGGCGGCGATGTGGTGGGCCATGACCACGGTCACCACGGTCGGTTATGGCGACACCTTTCCGATAACGGCCGGCGGCAAGGTGATCGCGAGCCTCACCATGATTACCGGCATCATCATGCTCGCGCTCCCGGTCGGCATCATCGCCACGGCGTTTGTCGACGTCATCAAGCGGCGCGATTTCGTCATCACCTGGGGCATGGTGGCGCGCGTGCCGCTCTTTGCCGATCTCGATGCGGTCGGCATCGGCGAGATCCACAAGGCGCTGTCGGCACATACGGCGCAGCCGGGCGAAGTGATCGTCCGGCGCGGCGAGACGGCGCGCTCCATGTATTTCATCGCGTCGGGCGAGGTGCTTCTGGAGTTTCCGAACGAGACGGTAGTGCTCACGGAAGGTCAGTTTTTTGGGGAAATGGCTCTGGTGCGCTCCTCCAAGCGCGCGGCAACCGCACGGGCGCGGACGCGCTCGATGCTGCTGATGCTGGATGCGGCGGATCTGAGCGAGGTTGTCCATCGCCATCCGGAGATCGGCGTGCGCATCGCGGCGATGGCAAAGGATGTTGAAGGGCCACACGCCATGGCCCGGCGCTCCGACATCGCCAACGGCGAGCTGGACGAGGCGGAGGACGGCGACGGCTAGGCGTCTGCCGGGCTGAGCGAAGGAGCGCCAAGGCGCATCCAGAACACCCGCCAAAGGCCGGATGCGCCGAGGCGCATCGAGAAAACCTGCGAAGGACCGGGATGCGCCAAGGCGCATCCCGGTGATGTTCTGCCTCAGACGGCGAGGGCCTTCTGAAGGTTCTCGGAGATCTTGTCGAGGAAGCCGGTCGTGGAGAGCCACTTCTGGTCCGCGCCGACGAGCAGGGCGAGATCCTTGGTCATGTAGCCGCTCTCGACCGTATCGACGCACACCTTTTCCAGCGTGGCGCAGAAATTGGCGAGTTCGGCATTGTTGTCGAGCTTGGCGCGGTGCGCGAGGCCACGGGTCCAGGCGAAGATGGAGGCGATGGAGTTGGTCGAGGTCTCCTTGCCCTTCTGGTGCTCGCGGTAGTGGCGGGTGACGGTGCCGTGGGCAGCCTCGGCCTCGACGGTCTTGCCATCGGGTGTCATCAGCACGGAGGTCATCAGGCCCAGCGAGCCGAAGCCCTGCGCCACGATGTCCGACTGCACGTCGCCATCATAGTTCTTGCACGCCCAGACATAGCCGCCGGACCATTTGAGGGCCGAAGCGACCATGTCGTCGATCAGGCGGTGCTCGTACCAGATCTTGTTCTTCTCGAACTCCGCCTTGAACTCGGCGTCGTAAATGTCCTGGAATATCTTGCGGAAGCGGCCGTCATACTGCTTGAGGATGGTGTCCTTGGTCGACAGGTACACCGGGTACTTGCGCATCAGGCCATAGTTAAGCGAGGCGCGGGCGAATTCGACGATGGATTCGTCGATATTGTACATCGACAGGGCGACGCCGGCGCCCGGGAACTTGTAGACTTCATGCTCGATGACCGCGCCGTCATCGCCGACGAACTTGATGGTCAGCGTGCCCTTGCCAGGCACGGTGAAGTCGGTGGCGCGGTACTGGTCGCCGAAGGCGTGGCGGCCGACGATGATCGGCTGGGTCCAGCCCGGCACGAGGCGCGGCACGTTCTTGCAGATGATCGGTTCGCGGAAGATCACGCCGCCGAGGATGTTGCGGATGGTGCCGTTGGGCGAGCGCCACATCTTCTTGAGGTTGAATTCGGTCATGCGGCCCGCATCCGGGGTGATGGTGGCGCATTTGACGCCCACACCCACGCGCTTGATCGCCTCGGCCGCATCGATCGTGACCTGATCCTCGGTGGCGTCGCGGTTCTCGACGCCGAGGTCGTAATACTCGAGGTCGATGTCGAGGTACGGGTGGATCAGCTTGTCCTTGATGTACTGCCAGATGATGCGGGTCATCTCGTCGCCGTCGAGTTCGACGACGGGATTTTCGACCTTGATCTTCGCCATGGTTTCCTACCTCGCACGGATGCAGCTTCGTAATGGGGCCTCGGCGCCGGTCCGCGCGGCCGCCGCCGGTGGAGGGGTGATACCGCGCCGCTGCGTCAAGCGAAAGCGCGCGGCGCCCCGACTTTGGCGGTAAAGGCCACCCGGACGCACATAGGGGGCATGCAGCTCGCGTATGGACGCGCTGCGCATCGCGCATGAGACGGCTTTACTCGCGCCCGAATTGCGCTAGGAGGGCGCCCATGATCGCACCCCGCACCATCTCCGCCCGTATCCGCCGCATCGACGCGGGCCCCGCCCGATGACCGGCGCCGGCACCAATCGCAGCCTCGATTGGCCCGAGGGCGGGCCGGTCGTTGTGCTTGTCGAGCCGCAGCTCGGGGAGAACATTGGTTCGGCCATTCGTGCCATGGGCAATTTCGGGCTTACACGCCTGCGCATCGTCAATCCGCGCGAGGGGTGGCCGAACCCGAAAGCCGTCACCTTCGCCTCGGGTGCCGACCGCATTCTCGACGATGCCCGGATCTTCCCGGATCTGCGCACGGCCATTGCCGATCTCAATTTCGTCGCCGCCGCCACGGCCCGCGAGCGAGGGATGCAGAAAAGCGTCATCGGCGCCGACCAGTTCGCCGTCGAGGCGGGAGTTCGCATCGCCGGGGGCGAGAATGTGGGGCTGCTGATCGGGCGCGAGCGCACCGGCCTCTATACCGAGGAAGTCTCGCTCGCGGACGTGATCCTTACGTTGCCGGTCAATCCAGCCTTTGCCTCGCTCAATCTGGGCATGGCGGTGGCGGTGATCGCCTATGAGTGGTTCAAGCATGCCTCGGGCGGCGCGCTGCCCTTCCAGCAGCCGGACCGCTACCCGATCGCCGACAAAGCGGACCTGCTCGCTTTCTTCGATCATGTGGAGCACGAGCTCGACGAGGCTCTGTTCTTCCGCTCGCCGGAAAAGAAGCCGGTGACGATCCGCAACATCCGCAACATCTTCCACCGCGTCGGTCTGACGCGCCAGGACATCGCGACGCTGCACGGCATGGTCGCCGCGCTCGTGGAGGGCAGGGGCCTGCGTGCGGCACGCACGGCAGCGCGTCTTGGCGGTCGGAAGGCAGCGGCCGACGAGGCGGACGAATAGAGGCGCGCAACGTTCCGTTCACCAAGATGCGCGACACTGTGATGCGCCATAATCCCGCCGGGGATGGAGGACATTCAGATGCGCATCGAGGCTTCAATCGGCCCGGCTGCCGCCGGCGCCCCGGGCGTCTCGACCCCTCGTGCCAACGGGCCGTCCCTCGTGTCCTTCTCGCCGCTTTCGCCTGAGCCTCACACGCCGACCGCGCTGCGGGCGCCGACGATCCTGGTCTTCGATTCCGGGTTGGGTGGATTGTCCGTGTTCCGCGAGCTGACGCGGGTGCGCCCGGACGCGCGCTTTGTGTATGCCGCGGATGACGCGGCCTTCCCCATCGGGTCGTGGGAGGAGGGGGCGCTGCTCGCGCGCCTTGTGACGGTCATCGACGCGCTGATCGCGCGGGTGCGCCCGGACGCCGTTGTGATCGCCTGCAATACCGCCTCGACCCTGGTGTTGCCGAGCCTGCGTGCCCGCCACGCTATTCCCTTCATCGGCACGGTGCCGGCGATCAAGCCCGCCTGCGAGAGTTCTCTCACCGGGCAAGTGAGCGTGCTGGCGACGCCCGGCACGGTGAAACGCGACTATACGCAGGCGCTCATCCGCGACTTCGCCGGCAATTGCGCGGTGACGCTGGTGGGCTCGACGCAGCTTGCCGCGCTGGCCGAGGCGAGCATGGCCGGCGAGGCGGTGCCGGACGAGGCCTTCGCCGGCGAGATCGCCCCCGCCTTCGTTCGCGTGGGAAGGGTGCGGACCGACGCCGTCGTTCTCGCCTGCACCCATTACCCGCTGGTGCTCGACCGGCTGCAGAAGGTGGCGCCCTGGCCGGTGCGCTGGAT
>JAEZMI010000170.1 GCA_023414975.1 Pseudomonadota bacterium
CCAACGCGCCGCAGGCGAGACGCCGCCCGTCCGTCAGCGTCACGCCGGCGATGCGGTCGCCCGCGCGCGCGATGGCCGCGACCTCGGCGGTGATGAACTGCGCGCCCTGCGCCCTCGCGGCCGTGCGCAGGCAGGCGAGCAGCGCGTGGGCGTCGAACCAGCCCTCGCCCGAGACGCCATAGGCGCCGGCGGCGATGTCCTCGACATTGAGCCAGGGGAAGGTGGCCTTGAGCGCGGCGGGCTCCATCAGCGCGATGTCGGCGCCCTCGGCCTCCTGCACGCGATGGTTCGCCTCGAGGATCGGCCGCCCATTCTCGCTCGCGAGGATGAGATAGCCGCCCTCGTGCCAGGCGAGGTCCGTCTCGGGCCCGAAACGCTCTTTTGCGCCGCGCAGGAATTCCAGCCCGAAGAGCGACATGCGGATGTTCTCGGGAATGGAGAATTGCTGGCGCAGCGAGGCCGCCGACAGGGTGGTGGAGGCGCGCGCGAAGCTCGGGTCGCGCTCGATCACCGCGACGCGCCCGGCGAAGGCGGGGTCCCGCGTCAGGAAATAGGCCGCCGCCGCGCCCATGATGGCGCCGCCCACGATGATGACGTCGAAACTCTCGTCCATGCTTTCGCTTCCTGCCGGCATCAGAGGGTGCGCCTGAGAGGGGGCGCCTGAGACGGTGCGTCTCGTTGGCAGCGCCCCCTTGAGCCGGATAGGCTCGATTTGCCCGATTGCCAATTAGCCGAGCGAATCATGTTTGCGCCGATCCGACCCCGCCGCTCCGTCCTCTATATGCCCGGCTCCAACGCGCGAACGTTGGAGAAGGCGCGGGAACTGCCCTGCGACGGCATCATCATCGACCTGGAGGATGCGGTGGCGCCGGAGGCCAAGGCCGAGGCGCGGGTTCAGGTCGCCCACGGGCTCGCCGCCGGGGGCTTCGGCCGGCGCGAGGTGGTGGTGCGTGTCAACGGCACGAATACACCCTGGTTCGACGCGGACCTGGCCGCCATCGCCCGGATCGCCGCCGGGGGCGGCGGCGTGCAGGCGGTGCTCATTCCCAAGGTCACCGATCCCGAGACGCTGCGCGTCGTCGGCCGGCAGCTCGAGGCGCTGGGCGCGCCCTCCGCGCTGCGGCTCTGGGCGATGATCGAGACCCCGCTCGCCGTGCTGCGCGCGCTCGACATCGCCCTGGCCGCGCGCGATCCGGTGGCGCGGCTCGCGGTGATGGTGCTCGGCACCAACGACCTCGCCAAGGAGACCGGCGCGCAGATCCTGCCCGGCCGCGCGCCCATGGCCTCCTGGCTGTCGCAGTGCGTGCTCGCCGCGCGCGCGGGCGGTGCGGAGGTGCTGGACGGGGTGTGGAACGATTTTCGCGACCTCGATGGCTTCACCGCCGAATGCGCGGAGTCGGCCCGGATGGGGTTCGACGGCAAGACGCTGATCCACCCCAGCCAGATCGCGCCCTGCAACGCCGCCTTCAGCCCGCCCGAGGCGGAGATCGCCGCGGCCCGCGCGCTGATCGCCGTGTTCGACCGGCCGGAGAACGCCGGCAAGGGCGTGCTGCAGATCGACGGGCGCATGTATGAGCGTATGCATGCCGACATCGCCCGCAAGCGCGTGGCGCTGGCCGACGCCATCGCCGCGCGGGGCTGAACCATTCGCGGACCTGTGTAAGCTGGGGCCTGTGCAAGGCGGGGCCCTTTGCAACCAACGAGGACAGGATGAAGCTCTACCGTTATCTCACCGGCCCGGACGACGTCGCCTTCTGCAAGCGGGTTTCCGCCGCGCTCAACAAGGGCTGGCAGCTCCATGGCAGCCCGACCCTCACCTTCGATCCGCTGAAGGGCCGCGTGATCTGCGGCCAGGCCATCGTCAAGGAGGTGGAGGGCGAATGGTCCGACGAGGTGGTGCTGTCGGATCATTGATTTGTGGCGGGCGCGTTGCCCGGCGGGCCGCGTCGGATGCGAGCCGTTTCACAAGGCCCTCCCGCAACTGAAAGCGCCGCCCTGCCCACGCATGGGGCAGCAAAACCCACGCCCTGCCTCATTCCGGGCACGCCCCAGGCCAGGGAAGGCGGATGGCAAGGGGACAAAGCGGGCGAAGTCGACCTTTTTGGCCGATGAAGCCCCGATACCGGCCGGTCCGGGGAAGCCCGGAGCGCCCGCCCTTCTCGCGGCGCGCGGGCCAGACGCCTGAAACGACAGCGCTTTTTCCCTAATGGCGGGCCGCTTATCAACAGTGTCGTGAGCCTGTCATTTTTCTTGGCAGAGGCCGTTGACAGCTTCGGGCAAGCCAGCCTATAAACCGCGCCATCGACGGGGCGCCGCCGACCACCGGCCACGGCCGCTGCAGCGATGCGCTCCCGACCTTCCCTTCATCGACGGGGTCGAAAGACCGGCGTCCGCCGGAGGGAAAGGCGTCGAAAGGTCTAAGGGTGTGAGCCTTTAGGATGAGGGCTTTGGTTCTCGGCTGGGTTTTCCCGGCGTGCTGTTTGACAAGTTAATGTGAAGAAAGAGAAACGTGGACGGCGGTTTCCTTGCGGATTTCCGGTACTTTCGGGTGCTGGAAGTCGGATGAGACACGGTGTCATACGTTTTACTCAAAGA
>JAEZMI010000214.1 GCA_023414975.1 Pseudomonadota bacterium
CACCAAACGGCTCGTCGACAGCCTGCAACCCGAAGCCAGCCGCTATGTCGTCTACGACACGGAGGTGAAGGGCTTCGGCGTTCGGGTGACGCCTTCGGGAGCCGCGACCTACATCCTGGAATATCGACCCGATGGCGGCGGACGGAACGTCACCAAGAAGCGCATGAGCCTCGGCCGCGTCGGGGAGATCACGCCCGAGGAAGCACGCAACCTCGCGCGCAATCGTCTGGGCGAGGTCCGCCACGGTCACGACCCCTTGGAGGATCGCCAGACCAAGCGCCGCGAAATGACCGTCAGTGGCCTGATCGACCAATGGGACGAGGAGAACCCAGCCGGCCGTCGCACCGGTAAGCCGATGGAGCCCCGCACCAAAGCCTACACGCTCTCGCGGTTGAGGCATCATGCCGTCCCGATCCTCGGCCGCAAGCGCGTCAGCGAAGTGACCGTGGACGACATCAACGATTTCATTCGCCGCGTCTCGAAAGGCGAGACCGCGAAGAATTCCGTTGGGCCGCGCAAGCGCGGCCGGATCAAGGTGCGCGGCGGAGAGGGGGCAGCTCGCAAGGTCGCCGCGGACCTGTCGCTAATTTTCGGCTATGCGGTCGAGAAGGGCATCGTCACCGCCAATCCAGTTTCGGCGGCGCGCAAGCCCCGACCCGGAAAGCGGTACGACTTCCTCAGCGAGGACGAGTTCGCCGCGATGGCGGAAGCGCTCTCCGCCTTGGAGGCGGAGGGCGTCAATCCGGTCGGCATCGCCGTCCTGCGCCTCCTCTTGCTAACCGGCGCGCGCCCGTCCGAGATCGAGCAGCTTCGCTGGTCCGAGGTCGACCAGCAGGGCCGCTGCCTGCGCCTTGAAAAGAGCAAGACCGGCTATTCGGTACGCCCGCTCGCGCCGGCCGCGCTCGACCTCATCAACGCGCAACCGAGAAGGCAGAAATCGCCCTTCGTCTTTCCGGCCTCGCGCGGCAACGGGCATTTCATCGGCTCGAAGAAGATTTGGGTGGATGCGCGCGAGCGCGCCGGCCTGCCGAACCGCGTCCGTTATCACGCGCGGCACGCCATCGCTTCCATCGCCCTGTCGGAAGGCATTGATGTCGCCTCGGTCGCCGCGCTGATGGGGCACAAGGGACCGCGCACCACGCTCGCCATCTACGCCCATGTCATCGACAGCCGCGCCGCCGAAGCCGCCGACAGCATTGGCGCAAAGATCACGGCGGCTATGGCGGGAAAAGCAAAATCTCGAACCAGTGGGGAATGAACCTGCCCTTCACCTGGCCGCTCTGCGCCAGAGCCTATCGGATTCCATTGTTAGGAGCGCAGTGCTCCACAGCCATAGAGAGGACAGCAGATGGACATCTTCACACGCACGCAGGCCGCCCGCTTTCTCCAGAGCCACGGCCTTCGCACCACGGCCGCGAGTCTTGCCACCATGGCGACACGCGGAGGTGGCCCGAGATTCCTGAAGTTCGGGCGCTATGCGCAGTACCGCAGATGCGACCTTCTGGAGTGGATGAACCTTCGGTGCTCCGGCCTTCTCGATTCCACCTCGACACCGTCGAATGGCAATACCGATGGCCTCTTCGCCTACGAGCCGGATAATGGCGATCTTGAGGACGAATGGGATTACCGCAACACGGGATTGCTTCTTCGACGAGGTCACGCGGCTGGAGGAGGCCGGCGAACTCGACGCCATGATTCAAGCCGCCGGCGAAAGGCATCACCATTTCGATCTCCGGTGAGGCGTAATCTGAATATGACATACAGAACAAATGCTTAGTTGACACAAATAATAGGTCTGGTTTGTAATAGAGGGGCGGAGTTTCCGCCCTTTCATCGCAAGCTGAAAGGACTTGAGACCATGCGTGAAGACATCGACCTCAACGACAATTTCATCCTGATCCCGGCAGCCTCCGGCGGCGGCGCGCTGGTGCGTCGTAGCCAGATCGCCGGGGGCCGCGCCAACGGGGCGGACGGTGCGATCGTCTACCTGGCGGCGGGACCGAGCGTCTACACCACCGCCACCATTCCGCAGATCGCCCGCTATCTCGGCGCGGAGGTGGCCGATATCCGACGCGAGTGATGGAGCTCCCATGCTCATTGATGCCGCCGGTGACCCCGGCGGCATTTTCATATCCGAACACTGACGAGGATCGCGCATGGCCGCCGTCGCCGGACTTCCCTATGAAAATCTCGATCCGCCTGCCCTTGTCGCGCACCTGGACGAGGAACACCGCCAGAGACAGCCGAAGCGCCGACGCGGCCAACGGGATTATGTGCAGGTGCGCCTTACCGACGATCTTGTTCGCGCGATGCAGCCGCCCGCCCGCGAGGAATGGGTTCGCGACGGCGGCTGTCCCTACCTCGCTTTGCGCATCCAGCCAGGCGGCAGCAAGAGCTGGTACTATCTCCACTCCGACCGCGACGAACAGCACTCCGAACGCGAGCATCTGGGCAGCGCATCGGATTACACCGTCGAAGAGGCGCGTCGGAAAGCGGAATGGCGGCATGCCGGTCACCATGGCGTTGACCGGCGAGCACCGAGGCTTCGCCGCGATCTGTCGTTGAAGGAGGTCGTAACGCTCTATTTCTTCGAGCGCAGTCCGACGGATTCCGAGTGGTTCAGGGTGATGGAGCGCCTGTTTGCCCGCTACCTGACGCCGAGGTTCGGCAGCCAGCCGCTTTCCGCGCTCGACCGTGACCGCTGGTTGTTATTGGCGGAGAAGGTCGCCGCCGACCGCCCGACACGAGGTGTAAACTTCCTGAAAGGGGCGAAGGCTTTTCTATCGTGGGCGGTGGAGCGCGGCTTGCTGCAAGCGAACCCGCTGGCGAAAGCCAAGCTCGACCTGCCGCCGGTTCGCCAAGCCACTTTCCTGTCGGTGGACGACATCCGCGCCATCTTCGTAGCCGCTGCACGCCTCGGTCATCCGTGGGCCGCGATGGTCGGCCTCGTTATCCTGACCGGCGAGCACATGGAGGATGTGCGCGAGATGCGGGGTGAAGCCGTCTTCTGGAACGAAAGCGGCTGGGCGGTGGAATACGATCGCTGGCGCGGCCCGCATCTGGATACGTCGCGCCGAATCGACCTGCCGCCCGAAGCGATGGTGCTGCTCGCGCCCTACCGAGGCACGCGAGGCTATCTGTTCGCTTCGCCGCGTGCGCTTCTTACGCCGAAGCCCATCAATTTCTATGCGGAGATCAACGAGCGGCTGCGACAGGAAAGCGGCATTCCCAAGCCTTGGACCGCGCGCGACCTTTGGCTATCGGTGCAGCGCGAGGCCGGACGGTTGAAGAAGGACAGCGAGACTTGGACGGCATGGGCGGCGTGGATCGCCTCCGGGCGACATCCAAACGCCGAGGATTTCGATGTGGAGCTTTGAGCGGAACGCATAGGATGGCCAAGGCGGAGGCGGAGGAGCGCCTTGCGGAAATTTGAAACGGCCTTTCCACGCGGGGAGAATCCCTCGCGGGCGGCACGGCGCGACGGGAGGCCCGACGGGCGAGTCTGTGTTGTGAAACATGAGACACGCCTTGCAACATGCCTATAGCGGTTTGGCCGCCGATTTCCGCATCGGCGAATGCGACAAGCGAAACACCGATGCGACCCGGCGCGACACAGACTTGGAAATGCCGAAACATCTAGCCAAGTCGCCCGAAGCAGGCCGCGCAAAGAACCACCTGTCGGAAAAATGCGCCGGGATTTTCCGAGCAAACACGTAGTTCAGGGACTTCCTGGGAAGCTCGGCAGGAAATAGCGAAGCCGGCATATGAAGCGGATGGCGGGATGAATGTGACGACCGCCGTGGAATCGCCTTTCCCGTGCCTGTTATCGAGTCTGTCAGCGCGTATCTCGAAAGCTGAAAGCTCTTCGGATCGGTCAGCTTTCCTCTTCTCCGGAGTTGTCGCCGGGCTCAGTCATCGGAAAGAGTATAAGTGGATAGCACCGGCACCACCCCCCAATCCCTCCCAGCATCGTTCTCGTAACAATGCTCCAAGGCCAAATGCTAATTCAGGACTAGTGAGAAATTCAGGATGCCAAGTTTCGAGATCATGCAGAAAGAGAATTCAGTATATCGAACGGTTTCAGGAACCCGCTCCGCAGGATAATGGGACAGCCTTCCGGTGCTCGATGTAACGTTGAGTATCGGAAGGCCCCTTCCTGCCTTCAGCCTCGCGGCCCCTCCCAATCCCCCGCCTCATAGCGTCGCCAAAGCTCCCGCCGCACCCGATGCCATTTCCCTTGCTGGAAGGTCTCGGAGTAGCGCCAAGCCCGATCCTCCTCGATGAAGGCCATTTCCTCGGCGCGCGGCCCATGCTTGGCAACCAGCTCATCGGCCAGCACCTTGATCTCTCCTACCGGGATCAGCCGAGGCCGGATGCTCAGCTCCCACGTGTGCCAGAGCAGCGTGCCCCAAATGGGCGACGAAGCGATGCCGCCAATGATCCAGCCGGAAAGCTCCATAGGCAGCCCACGTCGCGCCAATTATCTGAATTTAAGATAACTGAAAATCAGATATAGCTGAAGCCCCCATCTGGCGTCAGGTGGGGCGATTCGTGGTCAAGACCCTCGGAACGGAGCGGCACAAAGCCCTGATCGCGCTACTTGTCGAGAAGCGCGAAGCGGCGGGGCTGACGCAGGCCGAGCTTGCCGCGAAGCTGGGGGAATATCAGTCATTTGTTGCGCGCCTCGAAAGCGGGCAGCGGCGGGTTGATGTAGTGGAGTTTATTGAACTGGCGGAGATATTGGGATTCGATGCGGCATCTGCGATGAAGCGCATCCAGAAACTAAAAAACTTCTAAGCAAATAGGGCCGGGGGCGGGGAATGAACCTTTCTGAACTTGAAGCTTTTGCGGACGCGCTGAAGTCGAAATTTGCCCTTCCGGGTTCTGCCTCGCCCGAAGATCAATTGAAACCCGTTGTCGCCGACCTCTTCAAATCCGCTGGCACAGCCTACGGCCTGACGGTCGAAACCCGTACCGAGACGCATCTTTCTGACCACAAAGTCCGCCCCGATATTGCGATTTACGTCGGGGGACTGATCTGTGGCTATATCGAATTGAAGGCTCCGGGCCTTGGCGCCGATGCACCCCGTTTGGCCGGAAAGCATAACAAGGAGCAGTGGGAAAAGCTTAAGGGGCTGCCGAACCTAATCTACACGGACGGACGGGAATGGGCTCTCTATCGCACAGGAGAGCGCCCGGACAGTCAGCCTATCGTTCGCCTACACGATGATCCGACCGAGAAGGGGAAGGTCGCCACCACTAAGGACGACGCCGAGGCACTGGAGCGACTCTTTCGCGATTTCCTCGGCTGGCAGCCAAGCGTTCCGCACAACCCCTCGGGCCTTGCTAATTACCTCGCTCCCCTAACCCGTTTTCTGCGGTCGGAGGTCGAAAACGCGCTTGGACAATCCGGTTCTGCCGTCGAACTCCTTGCCAATGAATGGCGCCAGTTCTTCTTCCCCGATGCCAACAATGCCAAATTTGCGGACGCCTATGCCCAAACCGTGACCTATGCGATGCTATTAGCTCGGCTCTCGGGCGCAGCCAAGCTGGAACCAACCGAGGCCGCTAAGACACTTGATAAGAACAACGGTCTACTAGCCCGAGCTTTGGAACTGCTAGGCCAGAAGGCAGCGCGAGACGAGCTGGCAGTCGGCTTCGAGATGCTGCAACGCTCGCTGGAAGCGCTGGATCCACACGATTTTCTGAAATCGAAGCCCGACCTCTGGCTGTATTTCTACGAGGATTTCCTTGCCGCCTATGACCCCAAGCTGCGCAAGGATTATGGCGTCTATTACACCCCGCGAGAGGTGGTGGAGTTGCAGGTTCGCCTTGCCTCGGAACTGCTGGAAAAGCGGTTCGGCAAGAAGCTGGGCTTTGCCGACGATGGCGTGGTCTTTCTTGACCCCGCCGTGGGCACCGGCACCTATCCCGTCGCGGCGGTCAAGCACGGGCTAGAAAAGGTCCGGGCGCGATCTGGCCCAGGCGCGATACCCGCACGCGCCCGGCAAATGGCCGCGAACATGTACGGGTTCGAAGTGCTGGTCGGCCCTTATGCCGTTGCCCATCTGCGGCTGACGCAGGCGCTGGAAGGCGCGATGAATGCGGCGAAGGTGGCGGGCGAACCGGACGAGAGGCTGGACAAGCGGCTGAACATCTATCTGGCCGACACGCTGGAAAGCCCGAATGCCGCGCCACCCGGTGGGCTGACACTGACTTATCGGGCGCTGACGCAGGAACACGAGGCGGCGCGGAAGATCAAGCAGGGCGGCGATATCTTGGTGTGCCTCGGCAACCCACCCTATGATCGCCAGACCATCGAGGAAGGCGACACGAACACGCAGCGCAAGGGCGGCTGGGTTCGGTTCGGGGATCAGGTCAAGGGTGCGGCAAAGCAGGAAGAACAGGGCGAACGCGCTATCTTCAAGGATTTCACCGAACCGGCGACCAAGGCCGGGGCGGGGGTACATCTCAAGAACCTCTACAACGACTATGTGTACTTCTGGCGTTGGGCGCTGTGGAGGCTGTTCGAGCAGCAAACCTGCGGCGGGATCGTCACCTTCATTACTGCGTCGAGCTATCTGGCTGGACCAGGCTTTGTCGGGGTGCGAGAGGTGATGCGACGCACCTTCGATGAAATCTGGATCATCGACCTGGGCGGCGACAACCTTGGGACGCGCAAAACGCCGAACGTGTTCAACATCCAGACGCCTGTTGCCATCGCCATCGGCGTTCGCGGGGCCAATCCCACGCCCGACAAGCCAGCCAAGGTCCGGTATGCGAAGATCGAAGGCGCGTCCCGGGAAGACAAGCTAACGCAACTAGACGGCATCGGGGCCTTTGCTGGCATCGTTTGGCGCGAATGCGCGGATGACTGGCACAAGCCGTTTCTGCCAGTTGGGGAGGGGGACTTCTTCCAATGGCCAATGTTGATTGATCTATTTCCTTATCAGAGGAGCGGATCAAAGTTCGGCAGGCCGTGGCCAATTGCCGAAACACGGGAACTGATCGTTCGGCGCTGGACGAAGCTGCTTGGCGAGACGGGCGAATCGCGTGCTAAGCATTTTAAGAGTAACAAGTACAGGAAGATTGATCGCCAGTATCGAGATCATGAAACAGGAACGTCCTTACCAACGATTGCCAGCTTAAAGCCAGGCTCGGTGGTACCAAAGATTTCGCCCTATGCGTTCCGATCCTTTGACCGACATTTCGCCATTGAAGACATTCGGTTCAACGACCGGATGGGCGAGGTTCTGTGGCGATTACAGGCGCCAGAACAGCTTTATCTAACAGCACTTGCTACCGAAGCCCTTGGCGCTGGACAAGGAATTATGGCCTCCGTCTCCGTTCCTGACCTGCACCACTTCCGTGGCTCCTTCGGCGGCAAGGATGTGATCCCCCTCTAC
>JAEZMI010000296.1 GCA_023414975.1 Pseudomonadota bacterium
CCCCTCGCGCGTCCCGAACAGGATTTTGCAACCGCGAAATGACGGGGTTGCCGACGTGCTCCTTCTCTCGCAGCGCACATTCCCTAACGGCATACGCGTGCCCTCGGGGCGCACCCCGCGCCCGGCGCGACCCGTTGAAAGGACTGGATTGCCAGCACATTGCGCGTGAACGCCCGAAACTGCGGCGTCTGCTGCCTTTTTGCGCAGTCATGCTGCAATGCAACGTGTCCTTCGTGCAACGGTCGTGCAGGAAGTGCACATGGGGACGACCTATTCCGATACCAGACTATATCGGGGTAGGGGTACCGACTGTATTCTGATGCCGGTTACACATCATCCGCAGCCCGGTAGCCGTGCCGCCGGGCGCATCCGACCTCCCTCGGCTCGATGCGGGTAGCCAAGGGTCGGTTGGCGTTCGGCACGTCGCTCTGGCGTGCCGCCTCGGGGATCGCGGCTGTTGGGGGGCAGTCAACCATGAGTCATATCGGAACCTTCTATGACATGTCCGAGCGCGCCGCGGATCAAGGGCGCAAGGATCGGGCGCGGGCGCGGGCCCTGCTGAACCGTCACCGTCATCTCATCCGTCTCGGCCTGGTGATGGGGGCGTTCGTCACCGACCTCGCGATCATCCTCATCTCCGGCCTCCTCGCCGGTGCTCTTCGCCATGGCAATCTGTCGCCGAGCAACTGGGAACAGACCCTGGCGCTGCTGGCGCCAACCTTCGTGCTCGCGGCGGTTTCCCTGCGCGCCTACACCATGCGGACGCTGCGTTCCTACAGCCGCACGGTGCTGCGCGTGGTTCTGGCCCTCGTCATCGCGGCGGGCATCACCCTCGGCGCCATCTTCGCGCTGAAGGTGGGCACGGAGCTCTCGCGCCTTGAAGTCGGCTACACGCTGCTTGTGGCCGCCGGCCTGCTCATCGTCACGCGGGCTTTCGGTGCGCGGCTCCTGCGCCGGACCCTGGCCTCGATCGTGGAACCGCGCATCGTGGTGCTGACCGACGGCGTGGGAATGACCCGCCGCAGCGGCAACATGACGACCACGATGGTCAATGTGCGCAAGCAGGACATCGTGCCGGCGCTGAGCGACCCGATGTTCTTCGACAGAATGGGCCGCACGGTACGCGACGCGGACCGTGTCGTGCTGTCCTTCTCGGACCCTGATGAGCGGCTCAAATGGGCGCAGGCGATGCGGCTGAGCGGCTTCGATGCCGAAATCGTCGCGGACCTCGGCGATGTGCGGCCTCTCGGCCTCTCGCACTGGCAGAACCACACGACGATGGTCATCTCGCGCGGGCCGATGAACCTCGGCGAGCGGCTGCTGAAGAGGGCCTTCGATCTCGCCGTGACCAGCGCCATGCTGCTGGCGGTCGGGCCGGTCATCGCCATCTGCGCCGTTCTGGTGAAGCTCGATTCGCCCGGTCCCGCCTTCTTCGTGCAGGATCGCGTGGGGCGGAACAACCGGACCTATCGCTGCTTCAAGCTGCGCACGATGCGGACCGACCTGACGGACACGTCGGGCAACGTCTCCGCCTCGCGTCGCGACCCGCGCGTGACCCGCATCGGCAATTTCCTGCGCCGCACCAGCCTCGATGAACTGCCGCAGCTCTTCAATGTGCTGAACGGCGACATGAGCCTTGTCGGTCCCCGCCCGCATGCGCTCGGCTCGCGCGCCGAGGGCGCGCTGTTCTGGGAGCTGATCCCGGATTACTGGAGCCGCCACACCATGAAGCCCGGCGTGACGGGCCTCGCCCAGGTGCGCGGCTATCGCGGCGCGACCCACAGCCGGGAGGATATCGAGCGGCGCGTGGCGGCCGATCTCGAATACATCAACCGCTGGTCGCTCTGGCTGGACATCAAGATCCTCGTCATGACCGTGAAGGTCGCTGTCCACCAGAACGCCTACTGAGCCTCGCGTGTCCCGCCCCGGCGGCAGCCGGGGCAGGGCAGGCGGAAGACAGTCAGTCGGGGCAGCGCAAGCGGCGGCATGCACTCGGGCGGCGGCATGCGGAAGGGCGCGGGGTGTGGCCCCGCCGCTCTGGCGGCCCTGCGGCAGACCGGCTAGCTAGGCGCATCGTCCTCGCGCGCCGGAGTTCCCATGCGCTGCCTGACAATGCGCCGCCTGACAATGCGCTGCTTTACCATGCTTGCCGGTCTGATCCCCGCAATGGCCCTGCTCGCGCTCCCGGCGCAGGCGGCGACCTCCTGCGAGGGGCGGCTGGGCACGGCGCGGGTCATGGAGGTGCAGGCGGCCGGGCTGCAGGTGGGCACCAAGCATTTCCCGCAGACGCTGGACCTCGCCGAGGGCGAGGTGGTTCTCACCTTTGACGACGGGCCCCATCCCGGCACGACCGAGAGCGTCCTGCGCGCGCTCGCCCGCGAATGCGTGCACGCGACCTTCTTCGTCGTCGGCCGCGCGGCGGCGGCGCATCCCGAGATGGTCCGGCGCCTCATCGCCGAGGGTCACACGGTCGGCCATCACAGCCAGACGCACCCGATGACGCTGGCGGACATACCTTTCGACAAGGCGGTCGCCGACATCGAGAAGGGCTTCGCGTCGGTCGACCGGGCCGCCTATGGCACGGCCGGGCCGCATCCGCGCGTGCCGTTCTTCCGCTTCCCCGGATTCGGCGCGTCGCCCGAACTGCTCGACTATCTCGGCAAGCGCGGGGTCGGCGTGTTCGGGGCGGACCTGTGGGCCGGCGACTGGAATCCGATGACGCCCGAGGAGCAGCTGCGCCTCACCCTGGAGCGTCTCGATCACGAGCGGCGCGGCATCATCCTGTTCCACGACACGCGCGCCCAGACCGCGAAGATGATTCCCGCCTTCCTCACCGCGCTGCACGAGAAGGGCTACAAGGTCGTGCACATCGTCCCCGCCCCCGTCGCCACCGCCGCCGCGCCGCCGTAAACGACAACGGCGACCCGAAGGTCCGGCCGTAAACGACAACGGCGACCCGAAGGTCGCCGTGTGTGGTCCCCGGAAGGGCTGTTCAGGAGCACGCATCCCGACAGGAATGGTGCGGTCGAGAGGACTCGAACCTCCACGGTGTTACCCACTGCCACCTCAAGGCAGCGCGTCTACCAATTCCGCCACGACCGCATCGCCCGGCGCCGGCGGGTGCTGCGAAGCAGCGGCCGGCGGGAGCGGGGCATCGTCTAACAGATCGAATGAGGGTCCACAAGAGCCGCGCGGGGCCGTGGTTGCGTCCATCCCGATGCCTGTGGACAGAGCGACGAGACGCGTGGCACGAGGAGTAGCAAGACGAGTGGGAAGACATCGGGCCCGCGAATGATTATCTCTGCCGCATGGACACGCCGCCCGTTCCCGCCCCAACCTCATCCGCGCCCTCTGCCGCGCCCACGCCCGCCGCTTCCGCGCGCGGCGACCTCGCGACCCGTCTCCTGCCCCAGCCGGGCGCCGCGCCCGTGCGCTGGCGCGTGAGCGCGGGCCGCGTGGACTACCCGGCGGCGCTGGCGGAGATGGACCGCCTCGCCGAGGCCATCGCGGCGGGCGAGGAGGACGAACTGGTCTGGCTGCTGGAGCACCCCCCGCTCTACACCGCCGGCACCAGCGCGCGGCCGGAGGATCTGGTGGATGCCGGCCGCTTCCCCATCTACCCGGCCGGGCGCGGCGGCCAGTACACCTATCACGGCCCCGGCCAGCGCGTGGCCTATGTCATGCTCGACCTCAAGCGCCGCGCGCCGGATGTGCGCCGCTACGTCGCCGCGCTGGAGGAGTGGCTGATCCGCACGCTCACCGCTTTCAATGTGCGCGGCGAGCGGCGCGAGGACCGGGTCGGCGTCTGGGTCCGGCGGCCGGCCCGCGCGGGCGGGGGCGAGGACAAGATCGCGGCCATCGGCATCCGCGTGCGCCGCTGGGTGACGCTGCACGGCATCTCGCTGAATGTGGAGCCGGATCTCGGCCATTTTGGCGGGATCGTGCCCTGCGGCGTGCGCGAGCATGGCGTGACCAGCCTGGTGGATCTCGGCCTGCCCGTCGCCATGGACGATGTGGACCTCGCCCTGCGGCGCGAATTCGAGGCGATCTTCGGCCCCACCGTCGCCCTTTAGCCCGGACCGCCGGCAGCCAGGTCCGCCGGCAGCCAGGTCCGCCGGCAGCAAGGTCCGCCGGCAGCTCGGCCCGCCGGCAGCCCGGTCCGCCCGCCCTCATTCCACGGTCGGCAGAACCTCGAAGCCGGCCGGCCGGTCCTCCCCCGCCATCTCGCTCACCGCGACATCCTCCACGCGGGCGAGGGGCGGGCCCCGCCGCGCCGCCGCCAGCAGCTCATCCAGCGCAGCGGGCGCGATCCGCACCCGCGCCTCGACCGTTCCCTCCCGGCGATTGCGCACCCAGCCCGCGAGGCCGCGCCGGCGTGCCTCGCCCGCGAACCAGGCGCGGTAGCCGACGCCCTGCACGCGCCCGGAGATGAGCAGCCGCACCGTGATCATGTCCGTCATGAGCCTTACCTGTTGCCGGGCGACCACGCGCGCACGGCATTGATGGTGCCGGAGGGGGGATCGGTTTGCCTTCCCCGAGGATGCTTCATAAGAACGGTTGAAGTCACCCGACTCCACTTCATTCCACCCGAATCCTCGGCCGGAGAGCGGCATGCGCGAAGAGACCGATCTCGCCGCCTCCCGTCCGGGGCGCGCCCAGGAGCCGGAAGTCGATCCCATCGACGTGCCCGGCTTCGTCGAGGCCATCGTCGGGGCCATCGAGGCGGGAGATGCCGACGCGCTGCGCGGGCTGGTGGCGGATCTGCATGAATCCGATGTCGCGCGCCTTCTTGAGGCCTTGCCGGCCAGCGAGCGGCCGCGCCTCATCGAGCTGCTCGGCGCGGATTTCGACTTTACCGCGCTCACCGAACTCGACGAGACCGTCCGCGTCCAGATCCTGCAGGAACTGTCGACCCAGACGGTGGTCGAAGGCGTGCGCGACCTCGATTCCGACGACGCAGTCTACATCCTGGAAGACCTCGACGACGACGAGAAGCAGGAAATCCTCGCGCAGTTGCCGATCCCCGAGCGGGCGACGCTGCAGCGCAGTCTCGATTATCCCGAGGAGAGCGCCGGCCGGCGCATGCAGACCGAGTTCATCGCCCTGCCGCCCTTCTGGACGGTCGGTCAGGCGCTGGACTATATCGGCGAAACCGAGGGGCTTCCCGAAGTCTTCTTCGAGGTCTTCGTCGTCGATCCCTCCTACCGTCTCAGCGGTTCCGTGCCGCTGGACCGCCTGCTGCGCACCAAGCGCGGGGTGAAACTCGGCGAGGTGGTCACGGCGGACCGGCACGTCGTCAACGTCACCGACGATCAGGAAGGCGTCGCCCGCGTCTTCGAGCGGTACAACCTCATTTCGGCCCCTGTGGTGGATGGCGCCGGCCGGCTCGTCGGCGTCCTCACCGTCGACGATATCGTCGACGTCATCCAGGAAGAGGCGGATGAGGATCTGAAGGCGCTCGGCGGCGTGGCGAGCGATGAAGAACTGTCCGACAGCTTCTGGTACATCGCCCGCAGCCGGTTCACCTGGCTCTTCCTCAATCTCATCGCGGCGAACCTCGCCTCCTTCGTCATCTCGCTTTTCGAGGGCGAGCTGCAGAAGATGGTCGCCCTCGCCGTGCTCATGCCCATCGTCGCCAGCCAGGGCGGAAATGCCGGCACGCAGACCATGACGGTGGCGGTGCGCGCGCTGGCGACGCGGGAGCTGCGGCCCAGCAATGCGGGCCGCATCATCGCGCGTGAGCTGCTGGTCGGCCTGTTCAACGGCGTCGTCTTCGCCGTCATCATGGCAGCGGTCGTTTTCGCGCGCTTCGGCGTCGCCGATCTCGGCTTCGTCATCGCGCTCGCCATGATCATCAATCTGGTGGCGGCGGCGCTCGGCGGTATCTTGATCCCTCTGACGCTGGACCGGCTGAAAGTGGACCCCGCCGTCTCCTCGGGTCCCTTCGTCACGACCATCACCGATGTGGTCGGCTTCTTCGCCTTCCTCGGCATCGCCGCGCTCTGGTTCAACTGAGCGCCGCGCTCTGATTAAAATGGCGCGTTCATCAAGAATCGAAATGTTTCAAGCGCAATTAATGAAACGCCCCTAATCTGCGCGCGATCCGTGGGAGACAGCAGATGTGGGCGCCCATCGGTCGGCTTTTCGGGCGTTGTCCCGCGGGCCGGCCTGATGAACGATCTTCAGTGATGAGCCCTCGCCATGGGCGCGCAAGGCATGCGCGCCACGGCGAGTGGATGATTCTCGGCGTGGCGCTGGTGATCGGCGCCGCCATCGCGGCCATGATCGGCTTTTCCCTTCTGGCGGCCGAGCGGCTGGACCAGGCGTCGCGGGCACGCTGGAGCGAGCTGGTGCTCGAGAACCTCGAACACCGGGCGGACGATCTTCGGCGCGATCTCGCCAGCTTCGCGCACTGGAACGAGGCGGTCCTGCGTACCACCCAGGCTCTCGACCTGAACTGGCTGCATGAGAATTTCGGCCGCTGGATGCACGAAGCGCTCGGCCATGACAGGTCCTATGTGCTGGTTCAGGGCCGGCTCGCCTACGCCGCGATCGACGGTTCCCCCGTGCCTGCCAGCGAAGCCCGCTTCGATGCCGCCGCCATCCTGCCGCTGGCCGAGTTGGTCCAGGCGGCGCTGCTGGAGCAGGAGCCGCAACAGGAACAGGGCGTTGGCGCCAATGGCCCGCGGGAGCAGCAGTTTCTTGAACTGCCTCGCCTGTCCCGCGCCGGCTATCTGCGCGTGGAAGGGCGTGCCGCACTCGTGGCGGCCATGAACATCACGCCGGACCATGACGGCACTGGCTCGCCGTCCCGCATTCCGCCGATCGTCGTCACCGTGGCCTTTCTGGACCAGAAGTTCCTCGACCGGCTGGTGTCCGAACTTAATCTCGTCGCGCCGGCCATCGCCGACGAGCCGCCCCAGGATGGACGCCACGCGGTCGCTATTCCGACCCTCGAGGGGCAATTGCCCTGGGTATGGCTGAGCTGGGTGCCGGACGACCCCGGCGCCGCCCTGCTGCGTGCCCTGCTGCCGGCGTTGACGGGTACGGCCATTCTCCTGCTGGCCGTCGCCACCGTCATTCTGTGGTACGCCCGTCGCGCCACGCTCGAACTCGCCAAGAGCGAGGCCCTCGCCTCGCGGCTCGCTTATGTCGATCCGCTCTGCGGGCTGGCGAACCGAACCATGCTCATGCGCTCGCTGCGCGAAAGGCTGGCGCGCGTCGCGCCCGAGCAGCGGCTCGCCGTGTTCTTTCTGGACCTCGACGGGTTCAAGGACATCAACGACACCCTCGGCCACCACGTCGGCGACCTGCTCCTCGCGGAAATCGGGGCGCGGCTCGGTTCGCTCGACCTTCCCTCTCTCGTTGCCTCGCGTTTCGGCGGGGACGAGTTCGTGCTGCTGGCCTCCGTCGGGCCCGACAACCACGAGGTGGAGGCGATCGGCGCGGTGGTGCTGGATGCCATTCGCCGTCCCGCGACGCTCGCCGGCCACGTCCTGTCCGTGAGCGGCACCGTCGGCGCCACGGTCGCGCCTGATCACGGCACCGAGGCGCGCGAGCTTATTCGTCTGGCCGACATCGCGGTCTATCGCGCCAAGGTCGACGCGCGCGGCAGCTTGCGCCTGTTCAACCCGCAGATGGAACGCGAGGTGCTGCGCCGGCGCGATCTCGAGATTGAACTCAAGCGCGCGATCGTCGAAGGCGAACTGGCGGTCTATTACCAGCCCCAATTCGCCGTCGACGGCGAAACCGTCGTCGGCTTCGAGGCGCTGGTGCGCTGGCTGCACCCGGTGGAGGGATTGATTTCCCCCGGCGAGTTCATCCCCGTGGCCGAGCAGTGCGGCCTCATCACCGACCTGGACATGTGGGTTCTGCGGCGCGTCTGCGAGCAGACCCGCGGCTGGGGGGACACGAAGATCGCGGTGAATTTGTCCCCGGTCGATTTCCACAGCCGGAACATGGCCGAGACGGTGCGGCGCATTCTGCGCGACACCGGTTTTCCGCCGGAGCGGCTGGAAGTCGAGATCACCGAGAACCTCCTGTTCGGAAATGAGCCTGAGGCCTTCGCCGCGCTGGCCGCGCTGCGCAGCCTCGGAATCCGGGTGGCGCTGGACGATTTCGGCAGCGGCTATTCCTCGCTCGGCTACATCCGTCGCTTCCGCGTCGACACCATCAAGATTGATCGGAGCTTCATCCAGAACATCGGCCACACCGAGGATGCCGCCGCGATCATCGACTGCGTGGTCCGGCTCGCCCGAGCGCTGGCCATCACCGTCACCGCCGAGGGCGTGGAGACGCGCGAGCAGTTGCGCTACCTGCAGAGCGTGGGTTGTCACTACGTGCAGGGCTTCCTCCTCGCCGCGCCGATGCCGCTGGCGAGCGTCGACCGGTTCCTGGAGCGGGTGCCGCGCGGCAAGGCCGATCTGCACGCGGAAAGGCCGCTGCGGTGAGCTGGGACGGGGGTCTGTTCTTCCTGCTCTCGAAGGTCGGCTGGATGGTGGCCGTACCGTCGACTTTCCTTACCCTTCTCGCACTCATCGGCCTGACTGTTCACCTCACTGCACCGCGCTGGCGCGCCGGGAGGGTGCTCATGGCCGTGGGAATCGTCGGCCTTCTGCTGGCGGGTCTCGGGCCTTTCGGGCGGATGATGACGCAGGCGCTGGAGGACCGCTTCCCGCCTTTTATCGAGGATGGTCAACGGGTTGACGGCATCATCGTGCTGGGCGGCGCGGAGCTGCCGGACATCACCGCCGCCCGCGGCCAGCCCGCTTTCCAGGAATCCGCCGAGCGCCTCTTCGCCCTCGCCGACCTCAGCCGCCGCTACCCGACCACCCCCATCGTCTTCTCCGGCGGCAGCGGCCGCATCCCCCCCCCACCCATCGCGGAGGCCGAGGTGATCCGCCGGGTTCTGCCGCAGATCGGCGTTGACCCGGCGCGCGTCACCTTCGAGAGCCGTTCGCGCAACACGGCGGAAAATGCTCGTCTTACCAAGGAGTTGGTACCGCCGAAACCGGGCGAGCGCTGGTTGCTCGTGACGTCCGCGATGCACATGCCGCGCGCCATCGGCTGCTTCCGCGAAGCCGGCTTCCCGGTCGTCGCCTATCCCGTGGATTACCGCACAACCGGGCAGGGGGCGCCCTGGCGGATCTTCGGCTCGGTAGCTGAAGGACTGCAGTTCTTCGACAGCGCGCTGCGGGAATGGGTGGGACTGATGGTATATTACAATACCGGTCGCACCAGCTCCCTGTTCCCCGCTCCCTAACCCTCGGGCGAGATGCCCGGCAGTCCGAGCCGGTAGACGCCGCGGAAATCGTCGGGATCGACCGGCTTGCCCTTCCGGTAGATCACGAGCCGCCCCTCGCGCGCCATACGCTGCGCCACCCGACGCAACACCGGCAGCGCGGCCTGCCATTCCGGCCCCTTGGCAATGCTCCGCGCCACATCTTCCGGCGCCACCGAGCGATCAGCGGATTTGGCAGCCTCTAGAATAGCTTGCTCCATCGCCTCTTCCGACGGCAGGCGTGGGCGTGCGGGCGTATTCTCGGGGCGATCAGTCACGCGCAGGCTCCGGTTCGGGATCGTCGAGGATCCAATGGGCGTCCTTGCCGAACTGCCGGTTGGTCATAACGATGAAGATGGCGAAGGTCGCGGCCATGAAGGCCCAAGCGTTCACATACCAGCCGAGATAGCCGAGCGCGAAGAAGAAGGCGCGCTGCCCACGGTTGAAGTGCCGGCCCGCCAGCGTTGCCATGCGGGCGGCCTTCTGGATGTGGAGCTGCGCTTCCGGCGTCGCCGCATCGCGCGCGGGAGGCGTGGAGCCCAAGAGAAGAGTGGTATAATTGAACAGCCGGTAGGCCCAGGCGAACTTGAAGAAGGCGTTGGCGAAAATCACCGTAAGACCGAGAGTCTTCAGCTCCCAGCTGGTACGGTTGGGCTCGACGAACGGCAAGTCCATGAAGATGGCCATCACGGCGTCCGTCGATTGGAGAATGGCCAGCGTAGCGCCGATTGCCAGCAGCGAGGTCGACGCGAAAAACGCTGTCCCGTTCTGCAGCGCGGCGACGATCTGCGCGTCAACGATGCGGTTTTCCCGCTGCAGCATGCGCTGCATCCACTGGAGTCGGAAGGCATCCATTCGCCGGTTGAACGAGCGGCGGTCCGACCAGCCGCCTTCCATCAGCCAATGGTAGACGATCCACGAAGTGATGAAGGCGCCGAACGCGATCGCGTCGAGATAGGTGAAGCCGAACATACGATGGGGCGCTCGAGGCCGGGAAGTGGACGGGAAAAAGGTTGCCGCATCGTGCGGTCTTCGCGCGCGGGCTTCAAGAGCGGCTGCGCGTGGTGCACAGCGCCGATGGGCAGCCCTATTCATGCCTAGCAGGGTTGCGCGGCGCGCGGGGGAATGTGACGTTTTCGCGATTGCGAAGACGGTAACGTTTCATTAAGTCTCTATTCCAATCCGACGCAGCGGACGAACGGGGATTCCCGCGCGTTGTGAGATGAAACGATCTTAGGGATTATCCATGTCTTCGCTTTCCGAGCACTCTTCCTGCTGGGGAGTAGCGCGCTGGACGGTTATGGCCTTCCTGGCCGCTATCGCTCTCGTCTACCTTTTTGGGGGCTTTCAGGCTTTTCAGGTCGCCGCCGGCTGAGCCACTGGCGTATTGACCGCGGCCATCATTGGCGCTGATCGGTGCCATGATGAGAGTGAATTTGCCTCAACGCCCGGTGTCATGAATGCTGCCCACTTATTGCGGGGAGGCCGCCATGGCGCTCAAGCTCATCATCGGCAACAAGAACTACTCGTCCTGGTCGCTGCGGCCGTGGATTGCCATGAAGGCGGCGGGGATCGACTTCGAGGAAGTTACGATTCCCCTCGAAGCGCCAGATTTTAAGGCGCGCGCCTCTGCTGCGTCGCCAGCGGGGCGTGTTCCCGTGCTGGTCGACGGCGATGCCGTCGTATGGGAATCGATCGCCATTCTGGAACATTTGGCCGAGCGGTTTCCCGACCGCGGCTTGTGGCCGAGCGATGCGGTCGCACGTGCCCATGCACGCTCGCTGGCCACGGAAATGCACGGCGGCTTCGGCGCTCTGCGCAGCGCGGCGCCGATGAATCTGTGGCGCCCGATCGAACCCCGCGCCATGCCGGAAGCCGCGCTGAAGGATGTGCGAG
>JAEZMI010000330.1 GCA_023414975.1 Pseudomonadota bacterium
CGGCGAGCAGCAGGCCCACCGCGGCGAGGCCCCATAAAGGCTGCACGCCGCGGCGAACCGCTCCTCGTGCCGCCGACAATCTTTGCATCGGTTTTTCCTCGTCTCACCTTATTATCTAGGTCGGAACGGGTGCTTTGCCACGCCGCGACGAAGGTCGCTCAGGGCCGCGTGGTTTGGGACATTGCTAAGGCGCGGCTTTGCGTGGATATTCCGCCCGGATTTTCGGTGCAGGGGCAGGCGGGCGAATGGCGGACCCGAACGCGGCGATTCTGGTGGTGGACGATGTCGCCGAGAATCGGGACCTGTTGATCCGCCGCCTGAAGCGCCTCGGCTTCGGCCGGCTCGACGAGGCGGCCAATGGCCATGAGGCGCTCGCCGCCATCGGCAAGACGGCCTATGATCTCGTTCTCCTCGACATCATGATGCCGGAACTGGATGGTTTCGGCGTGCTCGACGCGCTGAAGGCCAGCGGCGCCATTCATGACCTGCCGGTGATCGTCGTCTCGGCGCTGAACGAAATCGAGCCGGTGGTCCGCTGCATCGAACTCGGCGCGGACGATTTCATCTTCAAGCCCTTCAACCCGACGCTGCTGCGCGCGCGGGTGATGGCGACGCTGGAGAAGAAGGCGCTGCGCGACCGGACCCGCGACGAGCTGCGCCGCAAGCAGGTGGAGCTGAATGAGGCCCGCACGCTCCAGCTCGCTCTCGTGCCGCCGGCCTTTTCGGGCGAGGTGGCCGGGCGACAGCTCTCCGTCGACGCCCTGCTGGAGCCGGCCAAGGAGGTCGGCGGCGACCTCGTGGACTATTTTACCGTCGGGGACGACCTGCTGGCGCTGATCGTCGGCGACGTGTCCGACAAGGGCGCCGCCGCCGCGCTGATGATGGCGCGCACGCATGCCATGTTCCGGGCTCTGGCGGCGCGGCCCGACGCGCCGGCCCTGTTCGGCGAGCCGGCCCGCGCGGTCTCCATGGTCAATGACGCGCTGGCGCGCGGCAATGGCGGCTGCATGTTCGTCACGCTGACGCTCGCCGTCCTGCACGCGCCGAGCGGGAAACTGGACTATGTGCGCGCCGGCCATGTGCCGCCCTTCCTGCGCCAGGCCGATGGCGGGGCCGTGCGGCTCAACGGGATCGGCGCCCCCGCGCTCGGCGTCATCGAGGAGTTCCCCTATCGCGCGGCGCAGGCTCAGCTGGCGGCGGGCGACCGGCTGCTGATCGTCACCGACGGCTTCACCGAGGCGCAGAACGCGGCTGACGAACTTTATGGCGAGGAGCGGCTCGGCGCGCTGTTCGCGGCGCTCGGCGCGCAGAACGCGGGGACGGACGAGGCGGGGCTGCTGACCCGGCTCGTCGCCGATGTGCGGGCCTTCGAGGCGGGCATGCCGGCCTTCGACGACATGGCCGCGATCCTGCTGGCGTTCGGGCCGGACGGCGCGGCGCTCTGACGGCAGCGGCAAGGGGAATCTCATGACCAAGGACAGGACGCCGGCGACGCTGCCCGAGGAAGGGCTGGACGGGCGCGAGGCCATGCTGCTGCGGGCGACGCTCGAGAACATGTCGCAGGGCGTCGCCATGTACGACGCCCAGCACCGGCTGGTGACGTGGAACCGGCTGTTCCGCGAATATCTCGACATGCCCGATGAGTTTCTGACGACCGAGCACACCTTCGCCGACTACATCCGCTATCTCGGGGCGCGCGGCGAGTTCGGCGACGTGGATATCGAGGTCGCGCTCGCCGAGCGCCTGAAGCAGCTCGACCATCCCCATTCCTTCGAGCGCGTGCGGCCCGACGGCACCTATCTGGAGGTGCGGCGCGACCCGGTGCCGGGCGGCGGGTTCATCGCCATCTACAGCGACATCACCGAGCGCAAGATCGCCGAGATGAAGCTGCGCGAGGACGAAGAGCAGCTGCGCGCCATCGACGCCGCCGCGCCGGTCGGCCTCGTCATCATGGACGTCAAGACCCATGTCGTGCGCCATTCCAATGGCTGCTTCGGCCGGCTGATCGGCCGGGACTCGGCGACGCTGATCGACCGCCCCGTCAGCGAGCTGGTCGGGGATACCGAGAAGACCGCCCGGCTGATCGACATTCTGCTCAGCCCCTCGACCGAGCGGCAGGAGTTCTACCTGCCGCGCGCGGACGGCACCACCGTCTGCACCATGGTCTCGCATGAACAGCTCGATTTCCGCGGCCAGCCGGCGATCATCGCCACCTTCGTCGATATCAGCGACCGGGTGCGGATGGAGCAGCAGCTGCGCGAGGCCAAGGAAGCGGCGGAATCGGCCAGCCGCGTGAAATCCGCCTTCCTCGCCAATATGAGCCACGAGCTGCGCACGCCGCTGAACGCCATCATCGGCTACAGCGAAATCCTCTCCGAGGACGCGGCCGATGAAGGCAACACGGCGATGGTGGCGGATCTCGACAAGATCCAGGCCGCCGGCAAGCATCTTCTCGGCCTGATCAACGACATCCTCGATCTCTCCAAGATCGAGGCGGGGCGGATGGACGTCTATCTGGAACAGGTCTTCCTCGCCCGCATGGTCGAGGAGGTGAAGACCATCGTGAACCCGATGATGGCGAAGAACGAGAACCGCTTCGTCATCGATTGCCCGATCGACATCGGCACGCTGCGCACCGACGTCACCAAGCTGAAGCAGAGCCTGATCAACCTGCTCAGCAATGCCGCGAAATTCACCAAGAGCGGCGAGGTGCGGCTGTGCCTTTCCCGCGAGGACACCGAGGCCGGCGAGGTGGTGCGCTTCGACGTGAGCGACAACGGCATCGGCATGAGCGAGGAGCAGATGGGGCGGCTGTTCCAGGCCTTCACCCAGGCGGACAGCTCCACGACCCGCAATTTCGGCGGCACCGGGCTCGGCCTCACCATCACCCGGCATTTCGCCGCCATGCTGGGCGGCTCCATCGCGGTCAAGAGCCAGCCGGGTGTCGGCTCGACCTTCACCATCGAACTGCCCGTCGAGACGAAGGTGCCCTTGCCGGCCGAAGAGGCGGCGCCCGGCATCGTCGACCCCGGCGCCCCCGCGGAACCCGGCGCCATCACCGTGCTGGTGGTCGATGACGACCCCGCCGTGCACGAGGTGCTGGCGGCGACGCTCGGCAAGGAAGGCTACGTGCTGCGCCACGCCCGCGACGGCATCGAGGCGCTCAACATCATGCGCCGCGAGCCGCCGGACATCGTGACGCTGGACGTGATGATGCCCAAGATCGACGGCTGGTCCGTGCTCGGCATCATGAAGTCCGAGCCGGCGCTGGAGCATATTCCGGTCATCATGCTCACCATCGTCGACGACCGCAATCTCGGCTATTCGCTCGGCGCGTCCGAATACATGACCAAGCCGGTGGACCGGCAGCGGCTGATCGCCCTCATCCATAAATTCGCACCGGGACAGGAAGAGGGGCTGGTGCTGGTGGTCGACGACGATCCGCAGGTGCGCGCCATGGTGCGCCACACCATCGAGGAGGCCGGCCTTCACGCGGCCGAGGCGGCGAATGGCGCGGCGGCGCTGGAGTGGCTGGAGGCGCATCACCTTCCGGCGCTGGTGCTGCTCGACCTGATGATGCCCGAGATGGACGGCTTCGAGTTCCTCGCGCGGGTGCGGGCGGACAAGCGGTTCGCCGATCTGCCCATCGTCGTGCTGACGGCGAAGGAGCTCTCCACCGAGGAGCGCGAGTTCCTTGCCCGCAACACGCTGCTGATCCTCAACAAGAGCGCCCAGCCCATCGGCTCGCTCGGTTCGGCGCTGGCGGCGATCGCCAGCCACAAACAGGGCTGAAGACACGACATGCCGAAGATTCTGCTGGTCGAAGACAATGAGATGAACCGCGACATGCTGAGCCGGCGCCTGTCGCGCAACGGCTTCGAGGTGGTGATGGCGGTGAACGGGCAGGAGGGGGTGGACCTCGCCCTGGCGCAGAAGCCGGACCTCATCCTCATGGATATGAGCCTGCCGGTTCTCGATGGCTGGGAGGCGACGCGGCGGGTGAAGGCGGACCCGGCGACGGCCGCCATTCCCGTCATCGCGCTCACCGCGCACGCCATGGCGCAGGACCGCGAGCAGGCGCTGGCGGCGGGCTGCGACGACTTCGACACCAAGCCGGTGGAGCTGCCCCGGCTCATGGGCAAGATCAATGCGCTGCTGGGGCTTTCCTGATGGTCGCGCGCCTTCCGCCCCGCGGCGGCCATCGCGGCGGCATGTGATCTGATGGGACCGATCGGCTTCCTGCTGAGCGGGCTGGGCCTGTTCTTCATCGGCGTGCGTGGCCTGTCGGCCAATCTGGTGCCGCTGGTCGGCCGCCGCGCGCGTGCCGCCTTCGCCGGGGCGCTGCGGGCGCCGCTGAGCACGGCGGTGAGCGGCATGGTCGCGGGCATGGTGACGCAGAGCTCCACCGCCGTGTCCTGGATCATCGTTTCGTTCGTGCGGGGCGGGGTGCTGCCGGACGGGCCGGCCCTGATGGCGCCGACCTGGGCGAATGTTGGCACGGCGCTGCTGCCGCTGATCGTCGCCATCGACACGGCGACGCCGGCGGCCGTCGTCATCGGCCTCGTCGGCTTCGTCACCTATTTCAAGCTGGCGCGGGGCGACCGGATGCGCAATGCTCTGGAAGCCGCGCTGGGCGCCGCCTTGCTGCTGTTCGGCATGTATCTGGTCTCGATCGCGGTCGGGCCGATGCGCGACAGCCTGATGAGCAATCCGTGGTGGGAGCTGGCGCTCGACAGCCCGCTGCTGCTGGCGGCCATCGGTGCCGGCTTCGCCTTCGCGGCGCAGTCCTCCTCGGTCGCCGCCGCTATCGCGGTCGCGGCCGTGGGGGGCGGGCTGCTCGACCTCGGGGCGGCGCTGCCGCTCGTCGCGGGCGCGAACTTCGCCAGCGCCTTCAACAACATGCTGATGATTCCGGGCGAGGCGACATCGGGGCGGATCGTCTTTGCCCTTCAGGTCGTTCAGAAGCTCGCCGGCTCGCTGCTGCTGGCCATACTCTGCGTCGTCGCCGCGCTCGAACCGGACGCCATGGCGGGCGCGCTGCAACTGGCGGGCGAGGATGCGGGGGCGCAGATCGCCATCGTCTTCCTGCTGGCGCAGGCCGGGGGTGCCTTCATCACCAATCTGGTGGAGAGGCCGACGCGGCGGCTTCTGCTGCGCCTTCTGCCGGCCAATCCGTCCGAGACGCTGGCGCAACCCGCCTTCCTGCTGCGCGAGGCGGCGAGCGACCCCGACACGGCGCTCGACCTGTCGCTCCGCGAACTCGGCCGGCTGACCGCGCGCCTGCCGCTGCTGCTCGACCATGTGCGTGACGACGGGGAGGCGGGCACGCCGCCCGCCAGCACCCTCAAGGCCGCCGGCCAGGCGCTGGCCGCCACGATTCGCGCCTATCTCGCCACGCTGCTCGACGGGGTGCTCACCCGCGAGCAGGTCGCCACCGCCCTGCTCATCGACGAGGGCGCCAGCAATGCCGGCGCCTTGCACGAGGCGTTGGCGGAGTTCGTCGAGGCGGCGCAGGAGGCGCGGGCCATCGATACCGCCCAAAGGCTGATCGAGGCGCTGCACGCGCTGCTGAGCGCCGTGGCGGAGCATGGCGAAAGCCTCGGCGCCGAGGATGCCGCGCTGGTGGTCGCGCTCCTCGGGCATCGCGACAAGCTGATGGACGATCTGCGCTCACGGCTTTCCGCGCAGCAAGGCATCGCGCCGGGCGCGCAGAACGCGCTGTTCCGCATGACGCTGCTGTTCGAGCGGATCGTCTGGATGTCCCGCCGGCTGGTCAACGGCTTCACGCAGGCGAATCGCGCCCTGGAAGACAGCTGAAAGGACTTACGGCTGCTGCGGCTGCCCGGCGGCGCTTTCGGTCAGCGACAGGCGCAGCGTGATGATGTTGCGCCCGTTCTCGCGCCGGTAGCCGAAACTGTCGGCGAAAGTGCGCACCAGATGCACCCCCAGCCCGCCGATGCGCCGCTCTTCCACCGTGCCGGTCAGATCCGGCGGCGGGGCGTTGAAGGGATCGAAGGGGTCGCCGTCGTCGGACAGCGTCAGTTCCAGCGCCTCGCCGGTGTGGCGCAGGTGGACGCCGATCTCGCCGGCGCGGCCGTCGCCATAGCCGTGGTCGACCGCGTTGTTGACGAACTCATCCACCGCGAGGTGAAGCCGGTAAGCCGGCTTGGCGGGCACCGCGCAGGTCTCGACGAAGAAATCCAGCGTGGCGACCAGCGCCTCCATCTCGGAGAGCGCATTGGGCAGGCTGAGGTCGATCTCCCGGATGATCATGGCCCCTCCGCCCGACGACGTTGCAAAGACTCGTTCAGGCGAGTGCGGCGAGAGCCACGTCGCGGCTGGGATGGATCGGGATCAGGCTGGTGAAGCCGCTGACGTCGAACACCTCGTGCACCTGCGGCAGCAGGCTGCAAATGGCGAGGGCCACGCCCTGGCTGCGGGCGAGCTTCGTCGCCTTCAGCACGACGCGCAGGCCGGCCGAGCTGATATAGGTGAGCTCGGCGAAGTCCAGCAGGATGGCGTTGTTGCCCTGCGGGATTTCCGCCAGGAAATCGTCCAGCTTGTGCGAGGAACTGCTGTCCAGCCGCCCCTTCACCACGGTGATGACGACATCCTTCTCGATGAAGCGATCGATCTGCATGGGCGTGATAATCCCGTAGGTAAGGCCGGACGGCGCCCGATCGGCGGTCCGGGCGGCAGCGAGCTAGCCATAAAGCTCCGGGGACCGCAAGGGAGCGCAAGGGCCCCCGAAGGACCTCAAACACACGCGCGAAAGCCAAACCCGCGTCAATGTTCGAAGCGAAGCGTCAGCGCCTGGCGCGAGCCACGCATGCCGAGTACCAGCTTGTCCGCCCTCTTGCTCAACATGTAGCCGACGAAACGCGCCACCGCCTTTGCGTCCCCGAGCAGGTCCTCGGGCGACGGGCGGAGCGTCGGAATCTCGATGGCCTCGCCTTCATAGAGGAGAACCACGTCGAAATTCGTTTCGTCGAACCGGGCTTCCATCTCCAGCCCGTTCTCGGCGACGCCGGTGTCGATGAGGGTCTCCACCGCCTCGGCGACCACGGGAATGGCGGTGGAGATCACATCACGGCGCGCCCCCCAGACATCGCCCTGGCGCTCCAGGAACTCGGTGGCGGCGGTGAAGGGGTTCTCTTCCGGCGTCACGTGAACCGAGGCGGTCTGGCGGATTCCGATCTGGAAGAACAGGTTCAGCAGCACCGCGACGGCGGTGGAGACGGAAAGGGGCGATTCCAGTATCGGCTGCGCCCAATGCGGGGATTGATGCACCAGCTCCGGCAGCACCGCGACCGCAAGGCCCGCGAGCACCGCGAGGCCCACGGTGAAGATCCGCCGGTCGGACAGGCGGCGGGAGAGGATCAGTTCCATGCCGGCGACGATGAGGAACGCCGCGCTGTAAAGGAGAATGGCGCCGATCACCGGGGCGGGGATCACGGTGAGGGAGCCGATGAGCTTGGGCGAGAACGCGGCCAGCAGCATCACCACGCCGGAGACGATGCCGATGCGCCAGGCGGTGCTGCCGGTGGCGAAGGCGACGCCGATGGCGGCCGAGGAGGAGGCGCTGGCGAAGCCGCCGGTCACGGCGGTGCCCATGTCGCTAAAGGTGTTGGCGCGGATCGCGCGCGCAGCCTGGTTCATGTCCGCCCGGCGCCAGTCGGCATCGTCCATCCGCTGCATCGAGACGACGGTGCCGAGCATGTCCACGGCCGAGATCACGCCGGTAAGGATCGCGGCCGGCACGATGGCCCAGGAGAAACCGAGGCCCGGCCAGCCGAGGTTCGGCAGGTCGATATAGGGCAGGGCGCTGTAGGTCACCGGGTCCGGGGCGACGGCGACGCCAGTGTAGGCGGCGAGAATCCAGCCCACCGCGGCGCCGATGGCCACGGCGAAGAGCCGCAGCAGGCCGCGCGAGAAGATGGCGAGCACGATGATGAGGGTGAGCGCGGTGAAGCTGACCAGCACATAGCGGCCATCCGCCAGCGCGCCGGCTTCTGTGCCTAGGCCGAACATGCGCCGCAGGGACGGTTCGGCCAGCGCCACGCCCAGCATGGTGACGGCGACGCCGCAGATTTCCGGCGGAAACAGCGTGCGCATCGCGTTCATGAAGCGGGTGAGCGAGAGCTGCGAGACGGCCGCGATCAGGCTCATCGTCACATAGACCGCCGGCCCGCCCGCGGCGTAGGACTGCATCGCCAGCGGCAGATGCGCCATGTTGGGAATCTGCACGAGAAGCAGCCCGGATCCCGTGCGCGGCCAGCACTCCAGCAGCGTCGCCACACCCATGAAGATGATGCAGCTTGTGATGAGAATCTGTGTGTTTTCAAAGGACAGGCCCGCCTCAGTGGCCGCCACCAGCGGATAGACGATGAACAGCAGCGACAGCGTCGCGTGCTGCACGCCGAGGATCAGCAGCGTGGTGAGCGGGGGCTTTTCCTGGGCGGCGTAGAGAATGTTCTGTGGTTTGCGGGGCATTCTGGCGCTCGGGCGGGAGGTGCGTCCCGCGTGCGACACGCTGAACCGGGCGGCCGTGAACGGCGCCGGATGGGCGTGGCGTGGCCGGGAATCCGTGGCCCGACTATGGCGGCAAGCAACGGTACCCGCAAGCGCCGCCGCGCGGTGCGGGGACGGTGCGGTCAGGTGAACGATCAGGCCGATCTGTGCAAAAAAAGGGCCCGGCCCCGGCATCCCGGAGGGAGCGGAGGCCGGGCCTCAAGTACGTCGCGGGTCTCACCATCCGCGACGCTCGGGAAAAGGAAGCATCAGGCACGAATGTCGCGGCGCGCGGCCGATGCGCCGTGCTCTCCGCCGGGGCGCCGGTCCGGGTTCGATTTGCGTGCCGGCGCCGCGGGTCGGACGTCCGCGCGCGGGAGGGCGTTGGCGACCGCGGCGGCGATGCGGATGGCGTGGTTGGTCACGTCCGGCAGGCCCATCAGCTCGCCGATGGTGCCGCGCGCCAGCGGGCCGGCCACCAGC
>JAEZMI010000013.1 GCA_023414975.1 Pseudomonadota bacterium
CGCACCGCCGCGCCGGCCCCCGCCGGGCGCCCGCCCGGCCCCGGCCGGGCGGCGGATTCCGTTCCGGTCGAGACGATGGCCGAGACCCCGGACGAGACGACGCCCGCCGCACGGCCGGCGCCGCCCAGCGGGCGCGACCTGCGCCTCGACCTGTTTCGCGGCCTGGCGCTGTGGTTCATCTTCCTGAACCACATCCCGAACAATGTCGTGAACTGGATCACCAACCGGAATTTCGGCTTTTCCGACGCGACGGAAATCTTCGTCTTCATCTCCGGCTACACCGCCGCGATGGTCTATGGCCGGCAGATCGACACGGCCGGGGTGATGGTGACGTCGGCCCGCATCCTGCGGCGGGCCTGGCAGCTCTATGTCGCCTTCATCTTCCTGTTCGTCATCTATCTCGCGGAAATCTCCTATGTCGTCGGCTCCTTCTCCAACCCGCTCTATGCGGAGGAGATGGGCGCGCTGCAGTTCCTCGCCGAGCCGGATGTCGCGCTCGTGCAGGCGATGCTGCTGAAGTTCCGCCCGGCAAACATGGACGTGCTGCCGCTCTACATCGTGCTGCTCGCGACCTTCCCGCCCATTCTCTGGGCGCTGAAGAAGAAGCCGGACCTGACGCTCGCCGCCTCGATCCTGGTCTGGGGCGTCGCCGGCTATACCGGCTTCAACCTGCCGGCCTATCCCGACGACCGGATGTGGTTCTTCAACCCTTTCGCCTGGCAATTGATGTTCGTGTTCGGCGGCTGGTGCGGCCTCGGCGGCAGCGACCGGCTGGGCTTTCTCGTGCATTCGCGGCTGGTGCTGGCGCTCTCTGCCGCCTATCTGGCGCTGTCGCTGCTGGTGGTGATCTCCTGGTGGTGGGCGCCGCTGGAGGGCATCGTGCCGGATGCGGTCGGGGCCGTCATCTACCCGATCAGCAAGACCGATCTCTCGCCGCTGCGCGTGCTGCACTTCCTCGCGCTGGCGGTCGTCGTCGTGCGCCTGATACCGGTCGACCTGCCGGCGCTGCGCAGCCCGCTGATGAAACCGATGATCCTGTGCGGGCAGAATTCGCTCGAAGTCTTCTGCTTCGGCGTCTTCCTTTCTTTTGCCGCACATTTCGTGCTTAACGAGATCACCGGCGTGCTCTGGATGCAACTCCTGCTGAGCATTGCCGGAATCGCCTTAATGATAGGTCTCTCGGTTCTTCTGTCGTGGTATGGTCGCGTCGAGCGCGAGATTGCCGCGCGTAAACTGGCTGGTCGACGCGGTTCATCGTGAAACGCCGGATCCTCGGGTTCGCCCTTCTTTCAGCCCTGAGCCTCGCGGGCGCGACGCGCGCCTTTGCGGGCACCGAGCCCGTCTGCGCCGCGCCGTCCGAACTCACCCGCGCCGGCTTCTCCCTGCCGCGCCTCGCCCGCTCGCTGGCGCAGAAGACGCCGACCACCATCCTGGTGCTCAACTCTTCCGCCGCGAAGAAGACCGCCGCGGACAAGCCGGCGAGCGTCGCCGCCGCGAAGGACGCGGTGCCGCGCGGCTTCCCCGGCACGATCGAGGAACTGATGCGCGCGCGCTATCCCGATGGCGAGGTCGTGGTGACGACCAACAGCCAGCCGCGCGCCACCGCCGAGACCATCATCGCCACCCTGCCGGAAGTGCTGGCCGAGGCGAAACCCGCCCTGATGATCTGGCACACCGGGACCTATGACGCGATCCTCGCCGCCGACACGTCCTCCTTCTCCGACGCGGTGCTGCGCGGCATCGAGATGGCGCATGAGGCGGGGGCGGATGTGATCGTCGTCTCCCCGCAATACAGCCCGCGCACCGCCTTCGCCTTCGACGTCGCCCCCTACACCAGCGCCCTGCGCTGGACCGCCCGTGCCGGCCACGTGCCGTTCTTCGACCGCTACGACGTGATGCGCTTCTGGGAAACCGAGGGCATCTTCGATTTCGACAGCGTCCGCCCCTCCCCGTCCCTGTACGAGGACGTTCATCGCTGCATCGGCCGGCTTCTTGTCGGCATGATCGTCGATGGCGTCGATAGCCGCACCCTGGGTTCCCGCTAGACCATGCGCCTCACCGCTCTCGTCTTCTCCGCCGCCGCGTTCCTCCCCCTGTTGGCGCTGCCCGCCGGCGCCCAGAGTCTGGGGGGGCAATCGTTGGGCGGCCAATCTTTGGGCGGCCAGCCCCTGCTGGCGGCGCCGAGCTGTCCCGCGCCGAAGGTCGCGAGCAAGCTGACCCTGCCGCTGACGCGCACCGCCGCGAAGCTGCGGGCCGGCGAGAAGGTGGTGATCGTCGCCATCGGCTCCTCCTCCACCGCCGGGGCGGGCGCCTCGAAGCCCGACTTCTCCTACCCCGCCCAGCTCCAGCTTCGGCTGCGCGAGCGTTTTCCCGGCGCGGACATCACCGTGCTGAACCGCGGCGTGAACGGCCAGGACGCGCCGGAAATGCTCGCCCGTTTCGATGCCGACGTCGCCGCCGCCCAGCCGACGCTGGTGATCTGGCAGTCCGGCGTCAACGCGCTGTTCCGCGACAACGGCCTGAGCACCGCCGAGGGCCAGCTGCGCGAGGCGATCGCCCGCGTGCGCGCGCTCAACGCCGACCTGCTGCTGGTGGACCCGCAATATTCGCCGCGCGTCGTCGCCGATCCCGACACGGCGCCGATGATGCGCCTCATCGACCGCGTGGCGGCGGAAGAGGGCATTGGCGTGTATCACCGCTTCGCGCTGATGCGCGAGTGGCACGAGGCGGGCGGCATGCCCTTCGAATCCTTCCTGTGGAAGGACGGCTTCCACATGAACGACTGGAGCTATGACTGCCTCGCCCGCGACCTCGGCCGGGCGATGATCGCCAATATCGACAGCCAGCAGCGCTCCGCCGACATCACCCCCTCGGCCAAGGCCGTCACGGCCACCGGCACCGGCGCGGTCGCTCCGGCGGCGCCGGGGGCCCCGACGGCGACGCTGGAGCGCTGATCCGGCGGCGGGGGGCGCCGCACGGTGCGCGCCCGTTCCGTCCTCGCCGGTTCGGTCTTCGCCGGTTCAGGCTTCTCCCGTTCAGTCTTCCCCCTTGCCGGAGAAGGCACCGCCGAAGCGCTTCATGACCGCCGCGCGGGCGGCGAGGACCTTGCGCTCGTAATCCTCCGCCATCGGCTCGGTGAGCACGCTCTCCAGCCCGGCGAGCAGCGCCCAGAGCGCGGGGATTTCCGCCTCGTCCTCGATGAAGTCGGCCAGCGCCTCGCCATCGGCATCGTCCACCGTGCGCGACAGGAATTCGAACAGCACGACCGCCACCGCGCGGTCCACCACGAGGGTGATTTCGTCGTTTGCCGCGTGAGCCATCGCGAGTCCTTTCCGCTGATCCCCTCTTTCCTATCCGATCATGTCACGCCGAACACAAGAGCCGTGCACCGCGCCGCCCGCCGGGTGCGGCCTTGCTTTCCACGCCGGGGCGTGCTGCACCTCAGGGATCGACAGGGAGACGACGATGGCGGCAGCCGACGAGCTCAGGACGGTACGCGATTTCGTGCGCTATGCGGTGAGCCGTTTCACCCAGGCGGAACTGGCCTTCGGCCACGGCACCACCACCGCGCTCGACGAGGCCGCCTTCATGGTGCTGGAGGCGCTGCACCTGCCGGTGGACGACCTCACCCCCTGGCTCGACGCGCGCCTGGTGGGCGATGAGCGCGACCGCCTCGCCGACCTGATCGACCGCCGCTGCATCAGCCGCGAGCCCGCCGCCTATCTGCTCGGGCGCTCCTATATTCGCGGCGTGCCCTTCAAGACCGACAAGCGCGCCATCGTGCCGCGCTCCTTCATCGGCGAGCTGATGGCGGGGGACCTGTTCGCCGGCGGCACCGCCTTCTCGCTCATCGAGGACCCAGATTCGGTCGGGAGGGTGCTGGACCTGTGCACGGGCTCGGGCTGCCTCGCCATTCTCGCCGCCCTCACCTTCGAGCAGGCGCAGGTGGATGCGGTGGACCTCTCGCCCGCGGCGCTGGCGCTCGCCGCCGAGAACGTGGCCGACCACGAGATGGGCGCGCGCGTGACCCTGATCGAAGGCGACCTGTTCGAGCCGCTGACTGGCCGCCTCTACGACCTCATCATCACCAACCCGCCTTATGTCGATGCCGCCGCCATGGACGCGCTGCCGCCCGAATACCGGCACGAGCCGACCATGGCCTTCGACGGCGGGCCGGACGGGCTCGACATCGTGCGCCGCATCCTCGCGGAAGCACCCAAGCATCTCACCGCCAAGGGCGGCATCATCTGCGAGATCGGCACCGGGCGGGAGATGCTGGAGGCCGAGTTCCCCAACCTGCCCTTCCTCTGGCTCGACACCGAGGACAGCGAGGGCGAGGTGTTCTGGCTTTCCGCCCGCGATCTCGGCGCCGGCAAGGACCTGCGCGTCATCAGCCGCATGCCGCGCTGAACGGCGGGATGGCATCGGGAGTGCCGCGACGGCACCCGATTGTCGCCACAGCGCGATGGTCTCGTGCGCGCCCCGCCAACCGGATGCGCCCCGTGACCCGATGTTCCGCCCGCCTCTGCCGCCCGCGCCTGCTGATAGGCACCCTCGTCCTGCTCGCCGCCACGGGCCTCGCCCTGCCGGCGCGGGCGACGACGCTCTGCACGCTCATTGCCGATGCCGCGACCGGCAAGGTGCTGAGCGAGGAAGGGCCGGGCTGCGGCGGGCGGGTGACGCCGGCCTCGACCTTCAAGATCCCGATCGCGCTCATGGGCTATGATGCCGGCATCCTCACCGACGCGCACGCGCCCGTCTGGTCGTTCAAGCCGGGTTTCGCCGACTGGCGCGACGCGTGGAAGCGCGACACCGACCCCACCTACTGGATGAAGGAATCCGTCGTCTGGTACTCGCAGGAGATCACCCGCAAGCTCGGCATGGAGCGGTTCCGGCGCTACGTGACCGGCTTCGGCTACGGCAATGAAGACGTCTCCGGCACGCCCGGCAAGCAGGACGGGCTCACCCAGTCCTGGCTCTCGACCTCGCTCGCCATCTCCCCGCGCGAGCAGGCGGCCTTTCTCGGGCGGATGCTGCGCGGCGAACTGCCGGTCTCCGCTCATGCGGTGGCGATGACGGGCGCGATCCTGCGCCATGGCGACGCCGGCGGCTGGACGGTGCACGGCAAGACCGGCATGGGCTTCGCGCTCGACGCGGCGGGCAAGCCCGTGCGCGGCCAGCCTTACGGGTGGTATGTCGGCTGGGCGAGCCAACAGGGCCGCACCCTCATCTTCGCCCGCCTCGACCGCGACGCGAGCCGGCAGGAGACCCCGACCAGTATCCGCGCGCGGGAGGCGCTGCTGAAGGAGCTGCCGGCGCGGCTCGACGCGCTGGCGGGGAAGTAGGGGCGGAGCGGCGGCAGGCCCGCTTTCCGGCAGGCCCGTTTCCCGGCCCCCCGTCGTCGCAGCGGATCACGGCGCCAAGGCCCGCTTTAAAGACGGGTTGAGAACGGAAGCCGTGTGCGTCCTTCGAGGCCCGGCGCCGCCGGGCACCTCAGGATGACGGGCGGGGCGCTTTGCCATTGGCCGCTGCGGCAGGTGCCACCCCCCCGTCATGCCGTCATCCCCGGGCTTGGCCCCAGGGGGCTGGGCCTGTTTCCCGGCCCAGCGGAGCCGAAGGCGGAGCGCCGAGCCGGGACCCAGGGGAGACCCCGCCGAAGGCGTCCATACTCGCCATCACGACGCGCGTCGGGTGGAAGAATGAGCGGTCGGGGGCGCCATAGGGATTCAGCCGCTACGCGAGTCTTCCGCTGGGTCCCGGCTCGCCTTCCGCTGACGCTACAGGCGTCCGGGACACGGTGCCCGTCACGCCGTCATCACCGGGCTTGGCTCGGGGATCCACGCGTCCCGCGCGCGCCCGGCCAAAGACGTGGATGGCCGGGCCCAGCCCGGCCATGACGGAGTGTGGGGTGGAAAAGGGCGGGGCACGGTGCCCGTCACGCCGTCATCCCCAGGCTTGGCCCCAGGGGGCCGGGCCTGTTTCCCGGCCCAGCGACGCCGAAGGCGGAGCGCCGAGCCGGGACCTAGGGGAGATGTCGCCGGAGGCGTCAATATGGGCGCTCGCCACGCGCCTCGCC
>JAEZMI010000056.1 GCA_023414975.1 Pseudomonadota bacterium
AAGCGCAGGCTCACCGCGCCGAGCAGCCGCGCCTCGACGGAGCGATAATCGTCGCCCAGCACCGCCTTGAACGGGCTGATCATGTCGCCCACCACATATTCCGGCGCGTCGTGCAGCAGCGTCGCCAGCCGCCAGCGCGGGGCGAGGCTGGCGGAGCGCGCGGCGGCCTGCCGGCGGGCGATCAGCTCCACCAGCACCGAATGCTGGGCGACGGAGAAAATGTGCGCGCCCGAGGTCTGCCCGTTCCAGCGGGCGACGCGCGCGAGGCCGTGAGCGATGTCGCCGATCTCGATGTCGAGCGGCGAGGGGTCGATCAGGTCGAGCCGGCGGCCGGACAGCATGCGCTGCCAGGCGCGCTGCGGCGTGTTGCGGAAGGTCATCGCCGCCTCACGACCGGGCGCCGTGGCGGTGGCAGGTGACGGTGTGGTCATCCACCATGCCGACCGCCTGCATGAAGGCGTAGACGATGGTCGGCCCCACGAAGTTGAAGCCGCGCGCCTTCAGCTCCTTCGACATGGCCTGCGCCACGGGCGAGGTGACGGTGGGCGGGTCGTCCGGCTGGCGGGTATTGTCCAGCACCGGGCCGTTGATGCCCCAGAGCAGCGCCGAGAAGCCGGGCCCGCGCGCCTGAATATCCAGCCAGACCTGCGCCGAACGGATGGTTGAGACGATCTTGGCGCGGTTCCGCACGATGCGCGCATCCTGCATGAGCGCCTCGACCTTTTCCGGCCCGTAGCCGGCTATGATCTCGGGATCGAAGCCGTCGAACGCGGCGCGGAACCCTTCGCGCTTGCGCAGGATGGTGATCCAGGCAAGGCCGGCCTGGAAACCGTCGAGGATCAGCTTCTCGAACAGGGCGCGGTCGTTATATTCCGGCACGCCCCATTCGGTGTCGTGATAGGCCATATAGAGCGGGTCGGTGCCGCACCAGGCGCAGCGGGTCACGCCGTCGGGATGATGATGGACCTTCACGCGAGAGCCTCCGTACCGGGCACCGGTTCCGTCCCCGGAACGGCGAAGCGCGCCCAGCCCGGCCGCTCGGGCACCAGCGCCGCGCCGTCCGCCTCCACGACATGCCCGGCGCCGCGGGCTTCTTCCAGCCGGTCGAGCCGCAGCAGGGCGAGGGCGCGCCCTTCCACGCCCGAGCCCAGCCGGCCGATGGTCTTGCCGCCGGCGAGAATGGGTGTGCCCTCCGCGGGCGGCGGCCCGCACAGCGCGACGGGAATGATGCGGGTGCGCGCCGTGCCGCGATGCTGCATGCGGCTCACGATCTCCTGCCCGACATAGCAGCCTTTGTCGAAGTCGATGCCGCCGAGCTGGTCCATGTCCGCCTCGTGCGGGAAGGCGTCTGCGTAGAGGAAGTCGCGCCCGCCTTCGGGAATGCCGAGGTCGATGCGGTGCGCGTGCCAGGCCGCCTCCGGCACCATCTCGATCTGCGCGGCCTCGGCGGCGGGCAGCAGGAAGCGCCGGCCGAGGGCGGGAAGGCGCGGGTCGTCATAGGCGGGCGTGTCGACGAGCGGCGTCGCCCCGCCCCAGGCGACCGCGACGGCAAGCTCCTCCAGCGGGCCGATCTCCACCTTGGCCCGCAGCCGGTAGAGCTGGAGCCGTTTCAGAAGATCGGGAAGCACGGCGCGCGGCACGTCGAGGCGGAAGCCGCCCTCGGTGGCGAGCACGATCATGTCCGCGACGATCTTGCCCTGCGGGGTGAGCAGCGCCGCGTAACGCGCCTGCCCCGGCGCCTCCGGCATGCGGGCGGTGAGCAGATTGTCGAGAAAATGCGCGGCGTCGCTGCCGGCGATGCGGGCGACGGCGCGCTCCTTCAATAGGGCGATCGGCATGGGCGGCGGTTCCGTTTGCGGCTCGCACGATGTTACCCGACAGGTAAGCCCTTCGCCGCCCGCCGGCAAGCGGAAAGAACGAAGCGCGAACATCGTGCGCATCGGCAAGACGCCTCCTCACACCGGCCCGGCCCCGCGCCGGCCCGCTTGCCGTTCGCGACTGTCGCGCCATTTCCATACGGGCGCCGTAAGCTGGCGCCGCATCAATTCAAGGAGGAACACCATGTCCGGCACCGTCCTGTTCACCGGCACCGCCACCGCCGTCGGCGGGCGCAATGGCCACTCGCAGACCAGCGACGGCTCCGTCTCGGTCGATCTCGGCATGCCCAAGGGCGGCACGCTGGAAGCCGGCAAAACCACGCCCGAGCACCTGTTCGCCACCGGCTATGCGGCGTGCTTCGGCTCCGCGGTCGAGGCGGTCGGCCACCAGAAGAAGCTGGACGTGACCGGCGCCGCCGTCACCGTCGCGGTCTCGCTGGTGAAGGGCGAGGACGGTTTCAGCCTCGCCGCCAAGCTCTCCCTCAAGGCGCCCGCGCTCTCCCCGGAGGAGACCCGCGCCGTGCTGGAAGCCGCGCACCAGATGTGCCCCTATTCCAAGGCGACGCGCGGCAACATCCCGGTCGAACTGAGCGTCGGCTGAGCCTTTCGCGCCGGTAAGCCCGTCCCCGGGCGCGGGCCCGGGGATCCCCCCGTGCGGCGGACCCCGCCACGGGCTCGCGACTAGGCCAGAGCCTCGATGTCCGCGTCGGTCAGGTTGCCCGGCACGAGGGTGATCGGAATGGGCAGGGCCCAGTGGCCGGAAATCAGCGCGCTCACCAGCGGGCCGGGGCCGTCATGGGCGGCGGCGGTGGCGAGCGCGAGGATGGCGATGTCCTCATCCGCTTCCACCACCGCATGGATCGCCTCGGCGATGTTGCCCTCACGAATGAGCGTCTGCGCCTCCACGCCGGCCACGGAGCGGGCGCGCGCCCGGTAATGGGCGAGCCGCGTCTGCGCCTTGTCGGTTTCCTCCGCGCGCATGAGGTTGGCGACGCCCAGCCATTGGGCGGAGGCATCCGGCAGTTCCAGCACCGCCATGAGCACGAGGCCGCCCTGGGTGCGGGCGGCACGGCGCGCGGCATAGGTCACGGCCCGGTCGCATTCGGGCGTGTCATCGACCATGACCAGGAAGGTGCGGCGATGACCGGGCGCGAAACTCTGGCGGGTGCGCGGCATGCGGTCTCCTTGCGGCCGGTCTGCTGCGGAAGGCACGCGCTTCTACCACAACTCGCGGTGAGGCCGCTCGCAACGCCTGGAGCCTGCGCCGGCCCGGCTGGGCCGACGCGGCGCTCAGGCGCGAGGCCCGCGCCCGGCGCAGCGGGATCATACGCTCAGCGCACGAAGCCGACGATGTCCTTCACATGGCCGAGCGTTTCCTCGGCGATGACACGGGCGCGCGCGGCGCCGTCGCGCAGGACGGCGTCGATATGGGCGGGATCGTCCATCAGCCGCTTCATCTCGCCGCCGATCGGGCCGAGCTTGGCGACCGCCAGATCGACCAGCGCCGCCTTGAAGGTGGAGAACTGCCCGCCGCCGAACTCGGCGAGCACTGCCGCCTTTTCGGCGCCGGCGAGCGCGGCATAGATGCCGACGAGGTTCTCCGCCTCCGGCCGGCCCTTCAGCCCCTCGGCCTCGGAGGGCAGCGGCTCGGGATCGGTCTTGGCCTTGCGGATCTTCGAGGCCACCGCGTCGGCATCGTCGGTGAGGTTGATGCGGGAGAGGTCGGACGGGTCGGATTTCGACATCTTCTTGGCACCGTCGCGCAGGCTCATGACGCGCGCCGCCGGGCCGCCGATCAGCGGCTCCGGCATGGGGAAATAGACCTCACCCAGGCCGTGCTCGGCGATGGACGGCCCGAAATCGTTGTTGAACTTCTGGGCGATGTCGCGGGTCAGCTCCAGATGCTGCTTCTGGTCCTCGCCCACCGGCACATGGGTGGCGCGGTAGAGCAGGATGTCGGCGGCCATCAGGTTGGGATAGGCGTAGAGGCCGACAGAGGCGTTCTCGCGGTCCTTGCCGGCCTTCTCCTTGAACTGGGTCATGCGGTTCAGCCAGCCGAGGCGGGCGACGCAGTTGAACACCCAGGCGAGTTCGGCATGGCCGGAGACCTGGCTCTGGTTGAACACGATGTGGCGGGCGGGATCGATGCCGGCGGCGAGATAGGCCGCGGTGACCTCGCGAATGGCCCGCTTCAGATCGGCCGGATCCTGCCAGACGGTGATGGCGTGCAGGTCCACCACGCAATAGACGCAGTCATAGCTCTCCTGCAGCTCGACGAACCGCCTGATGGCGCCGAGATAATTGCCGAGATGCAGGTTTCCGGTGGGCTGGACGCCGGAAAAGACGCGCTGCTTGAATTCCATGTCGGGCCGTCCTGTCGTCATGCGCAGGCGATCGCCGCGCGCGAGGCGCTATCGCATACGGGGTCCGGGCGGGCAAGCGGTGCGGGCAAGCGGGGGCGCACTTATAGGAGCGCCCTTACGGGGCCGCGCGCAGGATGATGAGTTCGCTGGTGTCGTAGCGCCGGCGCTCCAGCTCGTCGAAGCCCTCGGGCTCGGCGAAGGCGGCCTCGACGGATTCCTCGACGACGATGAGCGCCGCGGGCGCCAGCCAGCCGCCCTCGCGCGCGCTCGCCAGCGCCATCAGCGCCAGGCCCCGCCCATAGGGCGGGTCGCAGAAGACGAGATCGAAGGCGTCGCTGGCGAAGGCGGTGCCGAGCTTGGTGGCGTCGCGCCGGAAGATGCGGGTGACGCCGCCGAGTCCCAGCGCCTCGACATTGGCGCGGATCAGGCCGCGCGGCTCGGCGGCCTCGTCGACGAAGACGGCGAATTTCGCGCCGCGCGAGAGCGCTTCCAGCCCCAACGCGCCGGTGCCGGCGAAAAGGTCGAGCACGCGCGCGCCATCCGCCGGGTCGCCATAGGCATGGGCGAGCACGTTGAACAGCGCCTCGCGCAGCCGGTCCGAGGTCGGCCGCGTGGCGTTGGAGGAGGGGCCGCGGAGGGTGCGGCCCTTGAAGCGCCCGCCGACGATGCGCACGGCTCAGCCTCGCTCTGTCAGCCGCGCGGCGGACGGCCGGGGCGCCCGCCGGGTTTCCCACCCGACGGTTTTCCACCCGACGGTTTGCCACCTGAGGAGCGCCCGCCCGGTTTGCCAGCAAAGGACTTGCCGGCCCAAGGTTTGCCGCCCGAAGGTTTGCCGCCCGAAGGTTTGCCCCCAAAGGATTTTCCGTCCGGGCGACCACCCGCCGGACGTCCGCCCGGCTTGTCGCCGAAGGATTTTCCGCCCGGGCGGTCGCCACGGGGGCGCTCGCCGGACGGCCGATCCCCCGAGGGGCGGTCGCTGAAGGAGCGTTCGCCGCGCGGTCTGTCGCCCGCGGCGCGGGCCGGACGGTCGACGAAGTTCTTGGCCCCGTAGAAGTTCTTGGCCCCGTAGCTGCGCGGGCGGTCGCCATCCTCGCGGCGCGGGCGCTCGTCACGGCGGGGACGTTCCTCGCGCGCGGCGTTCTCGCTGTCGCCGCTGCCGGCGAGCTTGGCGAATCGCGGCCGCCGGGTGCGGTTCTCCTCCGATTTCACCCGTCCGCTGAACGGCCGGTCGCTGTCGGCCCCGCGATAGGGGCGCCCACCCTCGGGACGCGGCGCGCGCTCGCGGAAGGGACGGTCGCCCTCGGCGCGGGGAGCGCGCTCGCGGAACGGACGATCCCCCTCGGCGCGGGGGGAACGCTCACGGAACGGGCGGTCGCCCTCGGCGCGCGGGGCGCGTTCACGGAACGGACGGTCGCCCTCGGCACGGGGCGCGCGTTCACGGAAGGGACGGTCGCCCTCGGCGCGGGGAGCACGCTCGCGGAAGGGACGGTCGCTCTCGCTGCGGGCGGGGCGGTCCTCGAAGCTGCGGGCGGGGCGCTCGCTGCGGCCGCGGAAGCTGCGCTCGCCGCCACGCCCCTCGCCGCCACGCTCCTCGCGTCCACCC
>JAEZMI010000122.1 GCA_023414975.1 Pseudomonadota bacterium
CTCATGAACCGTCCAATTGTGCTTGTTCCATGAGTTGGCCTTTGGGTCAAGGTTGTGAATGGACTGGCACCGTCGACGAACTGTCGCGGCATGTCATCCGAGTTCTCTCAACCGTTCTCTGTTCGACTGCCGGCCTCCCCTCACCACGACGGCGCCAACGCCGGGGCTGCCGAGCGACCGGATGTGACGTGCTCCTCGGCGACTGTGTGGGGCCGGACCGCCGGTGGGCGGCGGGAGCATGGCAACGGACGGAGGTGGCATGGACGCGGAAAACAGACTGGCGGTTTACGGAACGCTGCGCTTGGGACAGCCGAACTGGCGCCGCCTTCTGGGGGCCGCGCACCATCTCGGTACGCACGGTCTCGACGGCTTCCGGCTCTACGACGGTGGCTCGTTCCCCTATGCGGTGCCGTCGGCCGGAAGCCGGATCGTGGTCGATCTCTTCGCCATCGACGCGGCGATGCTGAAAGCCTGCGACTGGCTGGAGGGCCACCCCGACCATTACCGGCGGCGGCGGGTGGTGGTCGCCGGGCAGGGCGCGTGGCTGTACTGTGTCGAGGAGGCGGCCGGCCTGCCGCCGATCGCGCACGGCGACTGGCTCCGGCACAGTCGAGCGCCCGCTGGTGCGGCGTGACTGATGTTCCGCCATCGAAGCGTGCTGAACCGGACGATGCGCCACCGGTTCCTGGTGGCGCGGCGGTGGACTGGGAAGGGGCGGCCCTGCGGGATCCGCCCCGCGGGTGGAACTCGTGTCGCTCGCTCGCTCGCCCGTTCGGTCTCACTGTTGCGGCACCGCGCACCGTTTCGCGCGCCGAAACGACAGGAGGGGGGCGATGGACGACGGCTGGGGGCAGTGTCCGCGCCTGGAGCATCATGCCGGTGTGGGGGCTGAAATCCGCGCGCTGTCCGCTGGTGATTGGCCTCGTGCCCGGGGCCAACCCGTGCCGTGCCGCTCTCCGGGAGGCGGGCGACGACGCGGTGGCGGTCCGTCGGTTCCGTTGTGACGGGGACGCGCTGGCCGGCGCGGACGTGCATGTCGCCCGTGCTCCTCGCGCCGGTTGGCCGCGGGGCCGGTATGAGCCGCGGTGCACCGGAGGTCAACGTCAGCTCGCGCGATGACGCGCCCGCGTACGCCGTCGGCTGTTCGCACGCGGTGAGCTTCGAGGACAGCTGAGCGCCGCGGATGGTGTTGCCGGGCATCGATGCCGCCCGCCATCAGCGTCTGGTCTTCGACGACATCGTCGTCCCACGCACGCTTCAGGTTGGCCGTCGCGTGCTGCTGCCTCCCACACGCGGCACCATGCAGCGGCTCATCGAGATCATGAACGGCTTGCTTGGCGAGAGAGCGGAGCGGGTGCTGGTCCACTGTTCGGCAGGCCGTCGGCGGTCGCTGGCCGGCGCGTACATCCTCTTCGCGCAGGCGTTCGGGCCCGGGGCCGAAGAGGATGCGTGGGCGGCCACGGTGCGCGCGTGCACCGCCGAACGCCCCGAGCCCAACCCGCTCATGCTGGCGCTGGCGGATGTTTTGCTCGGGCGCGGAGGGCGCCTCTTCTCAACCGTCTGGCCCGACCTCGATCGCGGCGAATGGCTGCCGCCCGCCGCGGGATCATCCGGCCGTTGAGGCCGCTCGCCAGGTGCTGCATCAGCCGGGCTCGTGCGGCCGCCGGGGTCGGGCTGCGCCCTGACCGCCCCGGGGCCACAGGCGAACCGATTGTTTGAGGGCAACGACGATCATCCGATCGACCATGTACGACACGAGAGGGCACCCCTTGATCGAGCGCGCCGCGGCGGCAGGGGGCCGGGCGATCGGGTGCCTCATGGGACTGGCCATCGGCGACGCGGTCGGGGCGACGGTCGAGTTTCGACCGCACGGCTCCTTCGCCCCGATGACCGGCAGGATCGGGGGAGGGGCATGCCGCCCCGCACCGGGACAGTGGAGCGACGATACGGCGATGGCGTGGCGCCTGGCCGAGAGCCTGCTGCACAACGCCGATCTCGACCCCCGTGACCTCATGACCCGGTTCGAGCGCTGGGTGGGCGAGGAGCACAACTCGTCCACGGGGCGCTGCTTCGGCATCGGCCGCATCACCCTGGCGGCCATCGGCCGGTGGCGTGCCACCCGCCAGCCCTTCACCGGCGGTCCGAGCGCGAAAACGGCGAGCAACGGCTCGGTGATGCGCCCTGCTCCGGTGGCGCTCCGCTGATGGCGCGACCCGGAGAAGGCGGAGGAGGTGGCGCGGCGGCAGAGCCTCACCACCCACGCCGCGCCTGAGGCCGTGGACGGCTGTGCGCTGCTGGCCCGGATCGTCACCAGGGCCATCGCCACGGGCGACGGCGCGACGTCACTGGCCCCGTCCGTGGAATCCACCTGGACGCCGGCGCTGCAGGCCGTCGCCGCCGGTCACTGGCGGGGCAAGACCGACGACGCGTTCGCGTCGACGGGCTATGTCGTGCACACGCTCGAGGCAGCGCTCTGGGCGGTCGGCCGGGCGGTGGACTTCCGCGACGCCATTCGCCGCGCCGTCAACCTCGGGCACGACGCCGACACCGTTGGTGCCGTCGCGGGCCCGATCGCGGGCGCGCTGTTCAGACGCCGCGGCACCCCGGCGGCGTGGCTCGGGACGCTGCACGCCTCACCGCGGATCGAGGGCATGGCCGGCGCCCTTCTTGCGCAGGCGCTGCCCGGGTCACCACCCGCCGGCTGACCGAACGCCGGCATCCGGGGCGGCGGGTGCCGAGGGGCGCGGGCCACCGTGGATCATTCCGCTCCGTCCGCGGGCTCCGGCGCGGGCACAGCGGTCACGCCGCTCT
>JAEZMI010000200.1 GCA_023414975.1 Pseudomonadota bacterium
GCGAGGTTTTTGACGATGTCCTCGACCATTTTTTTGGCGTCGGCGAAGAGCATCATGGTGTTGTCGCGGAAGAAGAGCTCGTTCTCGACGCCGGCATAGCCGGCGGCCATGCCGCGCTTGATGAAGAGCACGGTCTTGGCCTTCTCCACGTCGAGGATCGGCATGCCGTAGATCGCCGAGGTCGGGTCGGTCTTGGCCGCCGGGTTGGTCACGTCGTTGGCGCCGATGACGAAGGCGACGTCGGCTTGAGCGAACTCCGAGTTGATGTCCTCGAGCTCGAACACCTCGTCATAGGGCACGTTGGCTTCCGCCAGCAGCACGTTCATGTGCCCGGGCATGCGGCCGGCGACCGGGTGGATGGCGTATTTCACCTCGACGCCCTCCTCCTTCAGCTTGTCGGCCATCTCGCGCAGCGCGTGCTGGGCCTGCGCGACCGCCATGCCGTAGCCGGGCACGATGATCACCTTGGCCGCGTTCTTCATGATGAAGGCCGCGTCCTCCGCCGAGCCCTGCTTCACCGGACGGCTCTCGACCGCCCCCGCCGGGCCCGCCGCGGCGTCGCCGCCGAACCCGCCCAGGATCACCGAGATGAAGGAGCGGTTCATGCCCTTGCACATGATGTAGGACAGGATCGCGCCCGAGGAGCCCACCAGCGCGCCGGTGATGATCAGCGCCGTGTTGCCCAGCGTGAAGCCGATGCCCGCCGCCGCCCAGCCCGAGTAGGAGTTCAGCATCGAGACCACGACCGGCATGTCCGCCCCGCCGATCGGCACGATGATCAGCCCGCCCAGCACCAGCGAGACGAGCACGATCAGCCAGAACACGGTGTGGCTCTCGGTCGCCACCAGCACCCCGATCAGCACCACCAGAAGGCCCGCCAGCGCGGCGTTGATCAGGTGGCGCGCCGGCAGCAGGATCGGCTTGCCGCTCATATTGCCGTTGAGCTTGGCGAAGGCGATCACCGAACCGGTAAAGGTGATGGCGCCGATGGCGACGCCGAGGCTCATCTCGATCAGCGCCTGGGCGTGGATCTCGCCGGGCAGGCCGATGTTGAAGGCTTCCGGCGCGTAGAGCGCGGCCGCCGCCACCATCACCGCGGCGAGGCCCACCAGCGAGTGGAAGGCCGCGACCAGCTGCGGCATCGCCGTCATGGCGATGTTCTTGGCGATATAGGCGCCGACCCCGCCGCCGATGGCGAGGCCGCCGATCACCAGCGCCCAGCCCCCCAGACCCGCCGGCGGCGAGGCCGCCAGCGTCGTCAGGATGGCGATGGTCATGCCGGCCATGCCGAACAGGTTGCCCTGGCGCGAGCTGGCCGGGCTCGACAGCCCGCGCAGCGCCATGATGAACAGCACGCCCGAGACGAGGTAGAGCAGCGCGACGATATTGGCGTTCATCTGCGCGCCCTCACTTCTTCTTCGAGTACATGGCGAGCATGCGGCTGGTCACCAGGAACCCGCCGAAGATGTTCACCGCCGCCAGGATCAGCCCGACGAAGCCGAAGCCCCGCGCCCAGCCCGTGCCTTCCGCGACCGTGTCGACGCCGACCGCCAGGAGCGCGCCGACCACGATCACCGAGGAGATCGCGTTGGTCACGCTCATCAAGGGCGTGTGCAGCGCCGGCGTCACCGACCACACCACGTAATAGCCCACGAACACCGCCAGCACGAAGATGGCGAGGCGGAACACGAAGGGGTCGATCGCCCCGCCCGTCAGGGCGTGCGCCGCGTTCCCCGCGATCTCCGCGTAATGCTGGGCCGCCGCGTCGGCATAGGCCTGCGCCGCCTCCGCCGCCTGCCGCGCCACTTCCGCGGCCGTGCGCGCTCCCTCGACCGCGTTCTGGGCGACCGGATCGCCCGCTACCGGATTGGCCATATCCTATCCCCTGAAGCCTCGACGCCCGGCCGCGGTGTCTGCCGCGCCGCGACCGGCCTGTCCCCTGAAGGTGCCGGGCGAAGCCGCCCGGATGTTCGTGTCATGGGCGCCGCGCGCCCGGAAGGTCTTTTAGGCGCCCCGCGGCCCTCTTGCCGTCATCCCCGGGCTTGACCCGGGGATCCAGCGGAGCCGCTGGACGGGCGACGCCAGATGGTGCGCCAAGTGGTGCGCCAAGTGGTGCGCCCGGCCGTGGATCCCCGGGTCAAGCCCGGGGATGACGGGGTGGTCGGTGGGGGTCGGACGCTCCCGGCCCGGTCCTGCGGCCGTCCGGGAGGACCCCCCTCAGGCCGCGCTCGCCGCGCCAGCCTCCGCGACCGCCGCGTCCGCCGCGCCAGCCCCTGCGTCCGCCGGCCGGAAGTTCGGGTGCACCACGGCCCCGTCCTTCGTCAGCAGCGTCGCCTTCACCAGCTCGTCGTCCCACTTCACGGCAAGCGCCTTCGACCCCTTGTCGATCAGCGTCTCGACGAAGGCGTAGAGGTTCTTCGCGTAAAGCTGCGAGGCGGTGGCCGCCAGCCGGCCGGGCACGTTGAGATGGCCGACGATCTTGACCCCGTTGGCCGTGGTGACGACCTCGCCCGCGACCGCGCCCTCGACATTGCCGCCGCGCTCCACCGCCAGGTCGACGATCACCGAGCCCGCCTTCATCGACGCCACCATCTCCGCCGAGATGAGCTTCGGCGCCGGCCGGTCGGGGATCAGCGCCGTCGTGATGACGATGTCCTGCTTGGCGATGTGGCTCGCCGTCAGCGCCGCCTGCTTCGCCTGATACTCCGCCGACATCGCCTTGGCGTAGCCGCCCGACGTCTCCGCCTGCTTGAACTCCTCGTCCTCCACGGCGATGAACTTCGCCCCGAGGGACTCGACCTGCTCCTTCGCCGCCGGCCGCACATCGGTCGCCGACACCACCGCGCCGAGCCGCCGCGCCGTGGCGATCGCCTGAAGGCCCGCCACGCCCGCCCCCATGACGAACACACGCGCCGCCGGCACCGTGCCCGCCGCCGTCATCATCATCGGGAACGCACGGCCGAACTCGGCCGAGGCGTCGATCACCGCCCGGTAGCCGGCAAGGTTCGCCTGCGACGACAGCACGTCCATCACCTGCGCGCGGGTGATGCGCGGCATCAGCTCCATCGCGAACAGGCTCGCCCCCGTCGCCGCGATCTCCGAAAGCGCCGCCTCGTTGCCATAGGGGTCCGCGATGGCGATCACCAGCGCCCCGGGCTTCACACCCGTCAGCGCCGACGCCGCCGGCCGGCGCACCGCCAGCACGATATCCGCCCCGGAAACCGCCGTCGCGTTGTCCGACGCGATCGACGCCCCCACCGCCTCAAAATCCCCGTCGCTCACACCCGACGCCAAACCGGCGCCCGACGCCACAACAACCGACGCCCCCAAACCAACAAAACGCTTCACCGTCTCCAAAGACGCCGAAACCCGTGGCTCGGAAGCAGAGCTCTCTTTGACAATCGTGATGCGCATGGTTCAGCTCAGGAGGTGACGATCAGCGTCAGGAGCAGGAGGCCGAGCAGGCCGAACAGCAGCTTGGGCTGGCCGTTCTGCGAGGCGAGGCCGATGGCGGCGACGGCGCAGGACGCCAGCGTGCCGAGGGTGAACAGGCCCCAATGGCCGTTCACGCCGCCGATCGCGAAGGCGATCATGAAGCAGCACAGGGCGACGGTGCTCACCAGGGTGAACTTCACGAAGAAATGGTAGGTGCCCTGGTGCTCGCCATAATCGTTGCCGGTGGCGGTGGCGTATTCGGGCGCTCCGTGATCGGCCATGTCGACCCCCTCCCAAAGAATGATGTTGGTCCCCCGCTTTAGCGGAAGACGGGAGCAGCGGCAACGGCACGAAGGGTCGCGGCCCAGACACGTGGTTTGAGGTGCGGTCCGGCGCTGCTCAGACCGGAGAGGGACCTGCCGGCCCCAGCCCGGCGCGGGCGAGCGCGGCAGCCTGGCGCGCGGCGACGTCCGCGGTGTCGAAGCCGGCGATGGCCTGCTCGAACAGCGCGTGGAAGTTCATCTCGGCCTTCAGGTGCAGGAACACCCCGCCCAGACCGATGGCGGCGCGGTCCATGAAGACGAATTCGCGGGGCACCTTGACCGGCCCCTTCTCCTTCAGCGCCTGATGCACGCGGAACGCCTCGCGCCGCCCATATTCGCCGGGCGCGACGCCGTCGGCGATGGTGCGCACGCGGTCGTCGAGCAGCGGGCCGTAGATGAAGCGGGCCCAGATGTTGAGCACCTCGATCAGCTCGCGCTTGAGGCCGCGGAAGCCCCAGGTCTCGTACGCGTGGACGATGCGCGCCTCATCCCCCGCCTGCAGGCCGCGATAGAGATCGACCACCGCGCCGACGAAGCTCGGGGGGAAGATGCGGATGCAGCCATAGTCCAGGAGGTTGATGCCGGCGGGGGCGCCGTCCTCCTCGAACACGGTGTAATTGCCGAGATGCGGGTCGCCATGAATCACGCCGAAGCGGGCGAAGGGCAGCCACCACGCCGCGAACATGGCGCCGGCCAAGCGGTTGCGCGCCTCCAGCCCGTGATCGACGAAATCGAGCATGCGCCGGCCCTCCAGCCAGTCCAGCGTCAGCAGGCGGCCGGTGGAGAGCGAAGGATGCACGCGGGGCACGCGCACGGCGGGGTGGCCGGCAAGGATGTCGCCATAAAGCGCGGCGTGGGCGGCCTCGCGCCGGTAGTCCAGTTCCTCGCGCACGCGGGCGCCGATCTCCTGCGCGATCTCGCTGGTGTCGATCGCCGGGTCCATGCGGCGGTGGATTGCGAGGACGACGCCGAGCTGGCGCAGATCCGCCTCCACGGCGGACTGCATGTCCGGATATTGCAGCTTGCAGGCGAGCAGGGCTCCTTCGAGGCTGACGGCGCGGTGCACCTGGCCGAGCGAGGCGGCGGCGGCCGGCTCCTTGCCGAATTCGCGGAAGCGCGCCATCCAGTCGGGCCCCAGCTCCGCCATCATGCGGCGCTTGACGAAAGCCCAGCCCATGGGCGGCGCCTGGCTCTGCAGGGTCGCGAGTTCGGCGGCATATTCGGGCGGCAGCGCGTCGGGGATGGTCGCCATGAGCTGGGCGACCTTCATGATCGGGCCTTTCAGCCCGCCAAGCGCGGCGGCGAGGGCGGCGGCGTTGCCGGTCCTGGCGTCGAGGCCGAACAGGCGCGTGCCGGCGATGCGCGCGGCGACGCCGCCGACGCGGGTGCCGACGCGGGCATAGCGGGCGGCGCGGGCGGTCAGCCGGTTGCCTTCGCGGTCGTGGGGCGTGTCAGGATGATCGGACAAGAGGGCCTCGCTGCGAGGGGGCCTCGCGGAATGTCCTGCACATAGGGCGTGGCCGGCCGGACGCAAGCAGAGATCGCGTCGCGCGGATCAAGGCGGGCTGATAACTGCCTTGGGGCGGATCACGGCTTGGGTACGCGCACCAGCAGGCGCTGGATCAGCAGGAGGCCGAGCACCGCCAGGGGCGTCGCGAAATCGGTGTAGAGGATGGGCCCGGCATTGCCGGCGGCCATGTCGCCGGTCGCGTTGATCTGGATGAGATGGCCGACGCCCGCCCCGCCGAGGAAGCCGAGCATCGTCACCCCGACCCCCGCGCGGAAGCCGGGCGAGCCGAGGAAGGCGCCGATGAGCGCGGCGACGCCGATGCCGAGATTGGCCATGCCGACCTCGAACTGGAACGGGCTCGGCGCCCAGCCGATGGAGGCGGCGACCTGATCGGGCACGAAGACATGGCCGGAAAACGCCCACAGCCCCATGAGCCCGGCGGGGAAGACCAGGATCCAGCGCAGCAGCTGCTCGACGATGACGGCCAGCGTGACGGGGCGCGGGCCGCGCCCGATCATCACCCCGGCGACCAGAAGGGCCGCGGCCCAGAACAACAGCGGAAACCAGAAGACCACGGCAACCTCCCCCACAGGACGGGCAAGCTTAGCCGGCGGTGGCGATCATCTCCAGTGCCCTCGCCACCGCGTCGCGATGCTCGGTCAACGCCTTGTAGGCGAGCTGGTCCGGGTCGAGGCCGAGGATCTGCTCGCGCAGCGAGGCGGCGAGCGCCTTCCCGTCCGGATGCCGGCGGAAGGCGTCGAACGGGTCGACATGGATGCGGATGGTGAACAGCAGCGCGCCGGTTTCCGGCAGGCGGCGCAACGTCTGGCGCTCCACGCGCACGAAGGCTTCCGGCGCGAGATTGGCGGGGTCGTCGAACCAGGCGCGCGGGCGCTCCTTGGATTCGGGGTGGTGCAGCGCCGCGTCCGGGTAGATCGACCAGTTCAGCCGCCAGACCGGCTGGTCGACCTTCAGATTCTCGAAGATGCGGTTCATCACGCGGGCGAGCTTGGTCGGATAGCCCGGCACCTTCGCGTGCACGCCGTCCATGGTCTGGCCGAACTTTTCCGCCAGCGACCAGGCCGAGGGGAAGCACAGGGCCGCGGCCGCGAGCCGGTAGCCACCCTCGCTCGGGGTGAGCAGGACGAGATCGTCCGAGACGATGTGGCTTGCCGTGTCGAGCGGGAGCCGGGCGGGATCGTCGAGATCGTAGCGCGCGCCGGTCGCCAGCACGTCGAGCCGGCGGCCCTCCAGCCGGTACTGCTCGGGGAAACGTTCGGTGAGATGGGCGACCAGCAGTTCCAGCGTCTCGCGCTGCGCGTCTTGCGTCCCTTCTTCGGCGCGGAACACCACGTCGCGCTTGTCGCGCATCAGCGCCGCGCGCTCGGCGAGCGTCTGGGCGAGCTTCGGGTCGGGCTCGATCCACTCCGCGAGATCGAGCGGCGCGAGCGCGATGGAGAAGGGCTTGCGCGTGCCGTCGAACGGGGTGTGGGGGAAAGGCGCCTCCTCATAAGGCGCGGTGTCCGGGACGAGATCGGCGGTGGGGCTCGCGGTGGTCATCAGGCACAGGTCTCAACGAGGGGCGGGCCGGCGGGCGGCCCCGATCCCCTCAGATTAGAAGCTGTGCAGCCGCGATGACAGCCCATTTTGGCGCCAGCTTCGTGTCCGTTGGCGCCCTGTGGAGGGCGGCACGGCCCTGCATCGACAACCGCCTGCGTGCTTCGAGGCCGCCCGTGCCGGGCGGCACCTCAGCATGACGGCGCGGCGTTAGGTGTCGCTATGCTTTGCGCGCGGCGCGCGTCACTGCGTTTTGCGAGCGGCTCGTGCGCCTCACGGCTTACGAGCGAGCAAATCGCGGATTTCGGTCAGCAGGACCTCTTCCTTGCTCGGCGGCGCGGGCGGCGGGGGCTCGTGCTGGGCATCGCGGCGCAGGCGGTTGATGCCCTTCACCACCAGGAACAGGATCCACGCGATGATGAGGAAATTGATGCAGACGGTGATGAAATGCCCATAGGCGAACACCGCGCCCTGCTCGCGCGCGGCGGCGAGCGAGGTGGCGGTGACGTTCGAGGACAGGCCGATGAAGTGGTTGGAAAAGTCCAGTCCGCCCGACACCGCGCCGATGAGCGGCATGAACAGATCGGAGACGATGGACGACACGATCTGCCCGAACGCCGCGCCGATGATCACGCCGATGGCGAGATCGACGACATTGCCCTTCACCGCGAACTGGCGGAATTCGTTCAGCACCTTGCTCATGCGCACCCCTGCGGCTCGACAGTTCCCGGTTGATTGTGGGGCGGTACGGGGGCGGCGGCAAGGGCGGGGGAGGCCGCAAGGCGGCTCAAGCCTGCTCGGCTTCGGTCAAGCACCGCTCACAAGCCAGGCCCACCGCCCCGCCTTGCCGACCCTGCCCCTCGGGCGCATAAACTCAGAAGCCAGCATCACCGCGCCGCCGTTCACGGCGCCTTCCCGGAGACCCCATGCTTCAGGCCTGGGTCATCATCGCCGTCACCCTCGTCTATGTCGGCTTCCTGTTCGCCGTGGCGAGCTATGGGGACC
>JAEZMI010000205.1 GCA_023414975.1 Pseudomonadota bacterium
GGTGCGTTGACCGCGAGCGTGCTGGTCGCCATGGCCGATGAGCGGGGCATCGACATGCCCATCGCGCGCGCGGTCGAGGCGGTGCTGGCCGGGCGCGTGGGGGTGGACGACGCCATCGGGTCGCTGCTGGCGCGGCCTCAGAAAGCGGAAGCGTAACGGAAACCGATCATGGCCCACTGGCTCTACAAATCCGAACCCTTCAAGTGGTCCTGGGACCAGCAGGTCGCCGCGGGGGCCAAGGGCACCCATTGGGACGGGGTTCGTAACCATTTGGCGAAACAGCAGCTTCTGGCGATGAAGCTGGGCGATCGCGGCTTCTTCTACCACTCCAACGAGGGCAAGGAGATCGTCGGCATCGTCGAGGTGATCAAGGAAGCCTATCCGGACCCCTCCGATCCCACCGGCAAATTCGTCATGGTGGACCTCAAGGCCGTCGAGCCACTGAAGAACCCGGTCCCCCTCGCCGCCATCAAGGCCGAGCCGCGCCTCGCCGACATGGCGCTGATGCGCTTCTCCCGCCTCTCCGTGCAGCCCGTCACGGACCAGGAGTGGGACATCGTGCTGGAGATGGCGGGCCAAAAGGCGTGAGCGGTGGGGGCATCGCCGACGCCGACGCCTTCATCCGTGCGGAAACGCGCCTGCTACCTGTGCCGCTGGTGCCGGAAATCGCGCTCCACCTTGCCACCGAGTCGCTGCCGATCTGGCAACGGACGGAGGAGGAGCTCGGCGCCATCGGCCTGCCCCCGCCCTTCTGGGCGTTCGCCTGGGCCGGCGGGCAGGCGCTGGCGCGCTATGTCCTTGATAATGCGGAGGTCGTGAAGGGCCGCCGCGTGCTGGACTTCGCCGCCGGGTCGGGCCTCGTCGGCATCGCGGCCCTCAAGGCGGGTGCCGCCCATGTCGAGGCGGCGGACATTGACGGCTTCGCGCAGGCCGCCATCGCCCTGAACGCACAGGCCAATGGGGCTGCCCCGCTCACAGTGCGCGGGCACGATCTCATCGGCCATCGGGGCGGATGGGACGTGGTTCTCGCCGGCGACATCGCTTACGAGCGCGACCTTGCCGCCCGCGTCTTCACCTGGCTGGAAGGCCTGGCTGCCGAGGGGGCGCAGGTGTGGATCGGCGATCCCGGCCGCTCCTATCTGCCCCGCGAACGGTTGGAAAAGGTCGCCGAATATGGGGTGCCGGTGACGCGCGAGCTGGAGGACGCCGAGATCAAGCGCACCAGCGTCTGGCGGCCCCGAGCGGGGACCCGCTGAGCGCTTTCAGTACAATGACATACCGACCAAAGTCGCGCGGGCGCTGACTTGTCGCCTCCCGGCCGCATACCCATAATCCGCACGAAAGCAAAAGGGCGCTTCAGCGCCAGCCCACCAAGGGGAGTAACGCCATGTCCGACAAGATCTACGATGTCCCCGCCCAATGGGCCGCCCGCGCCTTCGTGGACGAGCACGGCTACAGGAGCAAATACGAGGCCTCGGTGCGCGATCCCGAAGGTTTCTGGGCCGAGGAAGGCAAGCGCATCCACTGGTTCACGCCCTATACGCGGGTGAAGAACACTTCCTTTGCGCCGGGCGCGGTCTCCATCAAATGGTTCGAGGATGGCGTCACCAACGTCGCCTATAACTGCATCGACCGCCACCTGGCCGAACGCGGCGATCAGGTGGCGATCATCTGGGAGGGCGACGACCCCTCGCAGTCGCGCCACATCACGTACCGTGAGCTGCACGACGAGGTCTGCCGCTTCGCCAACGTGCTCCGCAACCGCAATGTGGAGAAGGGCGACCGCGTCACCATCTACATGCCGATGATCCCCGAGGCGGCCTTCGCCATGCTGGCCTGCGCGCGGCTTGGGGCCATTCATTCCGTCGTGTTTGGTGGCTTTTCGCCGGACAGCCTCGCCAGCCGCATCCGCGATTGCGACTCCCGCATGATCATCACGGCCGACGAAGGCCTGCGCGGCGGGCGCAAGGTGCCGCTCAAGGCCAATGTCGACGCCGCCATCGCCAAGCTCGGGCCCGATGCCGTCGATCACGTTGTGGTTGTACGCCGCACCGGCGGAACGGTGAACATGGAGCCCGGCCGGGACGTCTGGTACCACGAGGCCGCGGAGCTCGTGACACGCGAATGCCCGGCCACCCATGTGAATGCCGAGGATCCGCTCTTCATCCTCTACACATCCGGCTCGACGGGCAGCCCCAAGGGGGTGCTCCACACCACAGGTGGCTATCTCGTCTACGCCTCGATGACCCACCAGTACGTCTTCGACTATCACGAGGGCGACATCTACTGGTGCACCGCCGATATCGGCTGGGTGACCGGCCACAGCTACATTATCTATGGCCCTCTCGCCAACGGCGCCACGACGCTGATGTTCGAAGGCGTGCCGAATTACCCGACCAACTCCCGCTTCTGGGAAGTCATCGACAAGCACAAGGTCAACATCTTCTACACCGCCCCCACCGCCATTCGCGCGCTCATGCAGGCGGGCGATGAGCCGGTGAAGAAGACATCGCGCGCCAGCCTGCGCCTGCTTGGCTCGGTCGGTGAGCCGATCAACCCCGAAGCGTGGGAATGGTATCACCGCGTGGTGGGCGAGGACCGCTGTCCGGTGGTGGACACCTGGTGGCAGACCGAAACCGGCGGGATCCTCATCACCCCCCTGCCCGGCGCCACGCGCCTCAAGCCCGGCTCGGCCACCCACCCCTTCTTTGGCGTGGTGCCCCAGATCGTCGACGCCGAGGGCAAGGTTCTGGACGGCGCCTGCGAGGGCAATCTGGTCATTGCCGATAGCTGGCCGGGCCAGATGCGCACGGTCTACGGTGACCACGAGCGCTTCATGCAGACCTATTTTTCCACTTACCCCAACAAATACTTCACCGGTGACGGCTGCCGCCGCGACGCGGACGGCTACTACTGGATCACCGGCCGCGTCGACGACGTCATCAACGTCTCCGGCCACCGGATGGGGACGGCGGAGGTCGAAAGCGCCCTCGTCGCCCACGCCAAGGTGTCGGAAGCGGCCGTGGTGGGCTATCCGCACGATATCAAGGGTCAGGGCATCTATGCCTATGTGACGCTCATGGCCGGCATCGAACCGACCGAGGAACTGCGCCGGGAACTCGTGGCCTGGGTGCGGCAGGAGATCGGGCCCATCGCATCGCCCGATCTTGTCCAGTTCGCGCCGGGGCTTCCCAAGACACGCTCGGGCAAGATCATGCGCCGCATCCTGCGCAAGATCGCCGAAGACGAGTTCGCCAATCTCGGCGACACCTCCACATTGGCCGATCCGACCGTGGTGGACGACCTGATCTCGCACCGCCAGAACAAGAAGCACGCCGCGGCGTGAGGCGAGGCGGAGAGCGGAAGGGCTGCTCTCCGCCAAGGGCCTTGCCCACGTGCCGAGAAGCCACAAGGCCGATATTTGTCGCCTGTCCTCCCGTTCGGAAGCTTCGGGCGGCGGCATTTAGGGTATGAGTTTTGCTCTCTGAACTGAGAGGTAAACATGCGTGCCCGATCATTCGTGTAAAGGTTGCGAGGCAGATCCGCTGGATTTCGCCTTCACCATGGCGTTCCAGCCCATCGTCGACCTTCCTGCGCGCCGGGTGTGGGGCTATGAGGCGCTGGTGCGTGGTCCCGGCGGCGAGCCGGCGCGCGATATTCTGGCGCGGGTGACGAACGCCAACCGCTACCGCTTCGATCAGGACTGCCGCATGCGGGCCATCGAGCTGGCGAGCCGGCTTTTGCCCGATGACGGCTCGCTCCTGTCGGTCAACTTCCAGCCGAACGCGGTCTACCGCGCCGAAACCTGCATCCGCGCCACGCTCCAGGCGTGCCGTCGTACCGGCTTTAACCCGCGCCGGTTGACGTTCGAGTTCACCGAAAATGAGGAGGTTGTCGATGCGGCGCATCTGGAGGACATCGTCACCGTCTATCGCAATCTCGGCTTCACGGTCGCGATCGACGATTTCGGAGCGGGTTTCGCGGGTCTCGCTTTACTCGCGGACCTTACACCCGACGTCGTGAAGATCGACATGAAGTTGGTGCGAGGCATCGAGACGTCCGCCCGCCAGCAGGCCATTGTGCGCGCGCTCGCCGGGCTCGCGGATGAGCTCGGCTTCACGCTTTTGGCCGAAGGTGTCGAAACGCCGGCCGAGCTTGCCGGCTTGCGCGCGCTCGGCGTGCCGCTGGCGCAGGGCTATCTCTTCGCCCGCCCCGAGCTGGAAGCCCTGCCGCCGGTAAACTGGCCGGACTGACGCCGGCCAGTCGTCTTTTGAGCCGAGGGTCTCGCGAAGACGGGTCTCAGCCCCGCACGAGATCCCCGATCAGGCTCGCCGCGACGGAGAGTTTCGAGACGGTGAGACCGGAACCGGCGATTTCGTAGACGCCGTTGCGCGCTCTCTCCACCACTTCGCCGCGCGCCGCCGCCCAGGCCTTGACCCCCGCAGCGCCCGACCCATGCTCGGTGATGACCTCGGCGGTGAGACGCCGCACGGCGATCTCGAAGGCGGCCAGCGCCCGCTCCAGCGCCAGGCGGTCGTAATAATCCGGCACGGAGAGCGCCTGAGCCGGACCCAGAATGCGGTCCAGACGAAAATGCAGGCCGACCGCGAAGAAGGTCGTCGCCACATCGCTGATCGCCGAGTTGGTACGGTCGGCAATCATCACGATGTCGGTCGAGCTTTCGATGGCCGGCAGCCGCGCCACGCGGCGCGCCAGCGGCTCGGGCACGCCGGCCTGGGTCCACTCCGCGATGCGCGCGTCGTGCGTGGCCCGCGTCTCCTCAGGCACAAGCTCGCGCACGACCCCGCCCAGCACGTTCTCCACCGGGGCGATGCCTGCGGAGTAATGCGACACGAGTTCGTCGAGGCTCTGGCGCAGATCGACATTGCGCAGGAACCAGACCGTGCGGTCGAGCAGCATGTCCTTCACCGCACCATAGAGCGCGAGTTGCACGGCGCCCGGCACGATGCCGTCGAGCGCGTCGATTTCCGCCTCGAGCGCAGCGAGTCCGAAGCTGTCGCGCGTCGCCGCATAGGCCTTGGCGATGGAGCCGACATCGGCACCCGTCTCATCCGTCAGCCGGGCGACAAAGGCCGGCCCGCCATGGTTGATCGTCGCGTTGGACAGGCGGGTCGCGATGATGTCGCGCCGCAGCCGATGCCCCTCGATCCCGTCGGCGAAGCGGACCTGAAGCTCCGGCGGGAAATAGGCGACGAGTTCGCGCGCGAGATACGGGTCATCCGGCACATCGGTGTCGAGCAGGTCGGAATGCGCGGTGAGCTTGGCATAAGCGAGCAGCACCGCGAGTTCCGGCCGGCTCAACCCCTCACCCCGTCCGCGGCGCTCGTTCAGCTCGGCATCGCCCGGCAGATATTCGACGGCCCGGTCGAGCAGGCCGCGCGCCTCCAGCTGCTGCATGAGCCGCTGGTGAAAACCGAGCTCATCCAGCCCCCGCCGCTCCGCCAGGGAGAGGGCAAGGGTCTGGAGATAGTTGTTGCGCAGCACGAGGGACGCCACGTCGCCGGTCATCGATGCGAGCAAAGTCTTGCGGCTCTCGTCATCGAGCCGGCCGTCGCGGGCCGCCGGCACCAGCGCGATCTTGATGTTCACCTCGACGTCGGAGGTGTTCACGCCCGCCGAATTATCGATGGCGTCCGTGTTCAGACGAACGCCGCGCCGTGCTGCCTCGATACGCCCACGCTGGGTCACGCCGAGATTGGCCCCCTCGCCGATGACCCGCGCACGCACCTCCTCGCCGGTGATGCGGATCGCGTCATTGGCGCGGTCGCCGGCCTGCGCATCCGTCTCGGCACCCGCGCGGATATAGGTGCCGATGCCGCCGAACCAGAGCAGGTCCACCGGCGCGCGCAGGATGGCGCTCATTACCTCGGCGGGCGAGGCCGAGCTTTTGTCGAAACCGAGCACCTGCCGTACAGCCGGGCTCAGCGGAATGCTCTTGGCGCTGCGCGAGAACACCCCGCCGCCGCTCGAAATCAACGACTTGTCGTAGTCCTGCCAGGAGGAGCGCGGCAGCGCGAAAAGCCGCTGGCGTTCCTTGAGCGAGGCCACGGGATCGGGACTGGGGTCGAGGAAGATGTCGCGGTGGTCGAAGGCGGCGACCAGCTTGATGGTGTTCTCCAGCATCATGCCGTTGCCGAACACGTCGCCCGACATGTCACCGACGCCCGCCACGGAGAAGGGCGTCGTACGGATATCGACGTCCATTTCCCGGAAATGCCGGCGCACCGCTTCCCACGCGCCGCGCGCGGTGATCCCCATGGCCTTGTGGTCGTAACCCACCGAACCGCCCGAGGCGAAGGCGTCGCCCAGCCAGAAGCCGCGGGCCTGGGAGATGGCGTTGGCGGTGTCCGAGAAGGTCGCGGTGCCCTTGTCGGCGGCAACGACCAGATAGGGGTCATCCTCGTCATGGCGCACCGTATGCGCCGGATGCACGATTTCCGTGCCCTCGATATTGTCGGTCACGTCGAGCAGGCTGCCGACGAACAGCTTGTAGGCCTCCGTGCCCTCCGCCTGAACGGCGTCGCGCGGGCCGCTCGGCAATTGCTTCGGCACGAAGCCGCCCTTGGCGCCAACCGGCACGATGACCGCGTTCTTCACCTGCTGCGCCTTTACCAGGCCCAGAACCTCGGTGCGGAAATCCTGCGGCCGGTCGGGCCAGCGCAGGCCGCCGCGCGCCACCCGGCCGAAGCGCAGATGGATGCCCTCGACGCGCGGCGAGTGCACGAAGATCTCGAAGAGCGGACGCGGCAGCGGCAGGCCGTCGACCTCGCGGCTGCGGAACTTGATGGCGATGGTCGGGCGCGGGCCGCCTTCCTCGGTGATCTGGAAGAAATTGGTGCGCACCGCCGCGCCGATGAGATTGGCGAAATGGCGCAGGATGCGATCCTCGTCGAGGCTCTGCACATCGGCCAGCGCCGTCTCGATCTCCGCGCGGATCGCCTCCTCCCGCCCGGCGCGTCCCGCGTCTGCGTCCGGCTCGAAGCGGGCGTGGAACAGTGCCACCAGCCGATCGACGAGCGCAGGATGGGCGTTGAGCGTGGCCCAGATATAGTCCTGGCTGAACGGCAGGCCGATCTGACGCAGGTAGCGCGCCAGCGTGCGCATCAGCGCGATGTCGCGCCAGCCGAGCCGCGCGTTCAGCGTCAACGCATTGAAACCATCGCTCTCCGCCTGGCCCCGCAGCACGGCCATTAGCGTCGCGTGCAGACGGCTTTCCAGCGCGTCGAGCTCGATACCGCCGCCACCCCGCCGTCCGAGCACCATGTCGTGCAGGTAGACCGGATCGCGCCCTTCCGGCGAGATGGTGAAGGTGCGCTCGTCCACGACGACGAAGCCCATCGCCTCCAGCATCGGCACGCGCTCGGAGAGCAGGCGCGGCACGCCATGGCTGAACACCTTGAGCGCGATGCGCTCGCGCCCCTGCACCGCTTCCGGGCGGTGAAATTCGACGGCCACCGGATTGACGTCGCCGAGGCGTTCCACCAGCCGAAGATCGCCGAGCGCCTCCTGCGGCGTATATGCGCTCTGGTAGCCGGCAGGGAAGGCCTCGCCATAGCGGCGGGTGAGCGCCATGGCCTGGGCGGGCGAGAAGACCAGCCCGAGCGCGGCGGCGAAGGCATCATCCCAGGTGCGGATGATGGCCGCCACCGCCTCTTCAAGCTCGACCCGGCCCGGCTCGCGCGCGGCCGCGCCCGTGAGCTCGATGATGTAATGAACGCGGGTCAGCGGGCCTTCCAGGAAGAGCGGCCGCGCGGCCGCGACCTGGCCGCCGAAGGACCGTTCCAGCAGTTCGCCGACTTCCTCGCGGACCTCCGAGCCGTAACGGTCGCGCGGCACATAGATCAGCACCGACATGAAGCGGGCGAAGCGGTCACGCCAGGCGAGCACGCGCACGCGCGGGTGCTCGTCGAGCTGCAGCACGGCCAGGGCGAACTGGTAGAGCGTTTCCGGCTCGATCTGGAACAGGTCGTCGCGCGGGAAGCTCTCCAGCACCTTTACCAGCGCCCGGCCGGAATGGCTGTCCGGCACGAAGCCCGCCCGCGCGAGGACCGCCGCCGCTTTCCGGCGCAACAGGGGGATGGCCCTGACCGAGTCGGTGTAGACCGTATTGGTGAACAGGCCCGCCAGAGCCAGCCCGCCGATGATGCGCCCCTCCGCGTCGTAGCGCTTGATGACCACCACATCGATCCAGGCACGCCGGTGCACCACGGAGACCGTGCGCGACTTGGTGATGATGAGGGGTGTCGGATCGGCGAGGACATCGGAAAGGTCGGTGCTCACCGCGCGCGGATCGCTGGCACGGCGGAACAGGCGGAACTCCTCGTCCGCAAGCACGCCGAGCGCGTCGCTCATGCGCCGGTCGAAGCTCGCCACCGCCACCGAATCGTCGCGGCTCCGGCGCGCGTCGTAATGGCGGCAGCCGAGAAATGTGAAATTGCCGCTGAGCAGCCAATCGAGGAAGGCGCGGGCCTCTTCCACCTCATCCTGCGGCACGGTGTCCGGCGCATGCTCGAGATCGGCCAGCGCGGCGCGCACCTGCTCGGTCATCGGCTTCCAGTCCCGCACGGCGGCGCGCACGCGGGCGAGGACCTGCGTCAGTTCGTTGACGACGGCGGCACGCTCGCCTTCATCCTCCAGCCGCGGCACATGGATGTGGATCAGGCTCTCACGCCGCGCCCGCTGGCCGGCGGGGGCATCGGTGCCCGACAATCCCTCCAGCACGCCGGCCGCGTTGCGTTCCACCGCCAGCAGCGGATGGACGACGAGGGAGGCGGTGAGGCCGCGCGCGTTCAAGGCCGCCGTCACGGAATCGAGCAGGAAGGGCATGTCGTCATTGACGATCTCGACGACGCTCACCTTGGCGAGCCGGCCACCCTCGGCGGCGGGCAGCTCGACGCGCACATCGGCCGTTCCGGGCACGCGGCGGGCGAGATGGGCATAGGCCCGCTCAGCCAGGGCGGCGAGTTCGTGGGCGCTGTAGAGCCGCACATCCTCCGGCACGGCGCGTCCGAACAGCCGGCTCGCAAAGAGCGGCGGGATATCGCCGTCGCGCGTCTGCAGGATGAGGTCCGCCTGCTCGACGAGTTGACGTGCCGCGCGCTCATCCTCGGTCGAGAGGAACCCTTCCACGCCCATCATTATCCTCCACATCTTTCGCGTGCCGCCGATGGTGCGGCCGCGATGCTTCTCTGCATCCTATACCTGTCGCGAAGATGACGGCACCGCCTACGATTGTTGCACCGCAGTGACAGTCGCGCGCGACCGGCCGCCCCCTTGACCTGCATCAAATGCCGGCAGCGCATCCGGCTTCAGGAATGCGCCGTGTACCGGACATGGGGCCGGGGCTGGGAATTCAAGGGGATCGCGCATGTCCACGCGTCACAACACACTCAACACACTTGCCGCGCTCGTCGCCGTGCTGGCGACCACCACCTCCTTCGCCGCGCTCGATCGGGCCGGCGCCGCCGATCTCGGCGCCGGCCCGGCTCCGGTCTTCAAGGCGCCGGCCCCGGTG
>JAEZMI010000273.1 GCA_023414975.1 Pseudomonadota bacterium
AGATCGAGGTGGCCGGCGGCCAGTCCCTCACCGCCGGGCTCGACCCGGAGGCCCTGGCGCGCCTCGCGGGGGACGGGGTTCTCGTCGGCTGGCGCTGGGAGAACGCGGTCCTCCTCGCCGATTGAGGCCGGCGACGCGGCGAGGTCCCGCGCACCGAAACGGATGAGCATGGCCCCGCGCCCGGCGCGGCGGTCCTTTATGCAGCGACGACGTGAAAGGGTTTGCCATGGGCCATGAGGAGAAGGACCCGCTGGAGGGATTGAACCGCCGCGTGCGGCATGACCTCGCCTGCCTCAACTACCCGCCGGCCAACTGGTCCGTGCCGGTGCCCTCGCCCGACGGGCGCCCGGTCAGCGATGTCGTCATCATCGGCGGCGGCATGTGCGGGCTGGTGGCCTGGTTCGCCCTCACCCGCGCCGGGGTGCGCAACATCCGCATCATCGACAAGGCGCCGAAGGGCCGGGAAGGCCCCTGGGTGACCTATGCCCGCATGGAGACGCTGCGCTCGCCGAAGGTCCTGCTCGGCCCGGCGCTCGGCATGGCCGCGCTCACCTTCCGCATGTGGTTCACCACCCGCTTCGGCGAGAAGGCCTGGGAGGAGCTGTTCCGCATTCCCCGGCCGATGTGGATGGAGTACCTCAATTGGTACCGCGAGGTGCTGGAGATCCCCGTCGAGAACGACACCCCGGTCTCGCGCATCCTGCCGCGCGCGGACGGGCTGATGGAGTTGGAGATCGCCGGCGGCGCTCAAACCGGCATCCTCACCCGCAAGGTGGTGATGGCCACGGGGCGCGACGGGCTGGGCGAGCCGACCATTCCCGATTTCGTCGCCCCGCTGGAGCGCCACCGGCTCTGGGCGCATTCCTCCGATCCGGTCGATTTCGCCAAGCTGGCCGGCAAGCGCGTCGTGGTCATCGGCGTGGGCGCCTCTGCCGTGGACAATGCCGCGGAGGCGCTGGAGGCGGGCGCGGGCGAGGTGCGCCTGCTCGCCCGGCGCCCGACCATGCCCACCATCAACAAGCTGATGGGCATCGGCTCCTACGGCGTCACCGCCGGCTTCCCGCGCATCGCGCCGGAATGGCGCTGGCGGATGATGGACTATGCCGCCCGGCAGCAGACCCCGGCGCCGCACAATTCCACCCTGCGCGTCAGCCGCCACCCCAACGCCTTCTTCCATTTCGACTGCGCCATCGGCGCGATGCGCGAGGAGAAGGGCGAGGTGGTCATCACCACCGCGAAGGGGCGCGAGTTCCGCACCGATTTCGTCATCCTCGGCACCGGTTTTTCCATCGACCCGGTGGCGCGCGAGGAGCTCGCCGACTACCGCGACGCCATCACCTGCTGGGAAGACCGCTTCACCCCGCCGCCGGAGGAAGCCAATCCGGGCCTCGGCCGCTTCCCGTGGCTGGCGGACGATTTTTCCTTCACCGAGAAGGTGCCGGGCACCGCGCCCTGGCTCGCCAACATCCACTGCTTCAATTACGGGGCGACGATGAGCCTCGGCAAGGTCTCGGGCGACATCCCCGCCATCAGCGAGGGCGCCCACTGGCTGGCGCAGGGCATCGCCGCCGGCCTGTTCATCCGCGACATCGACGCGCACTGGCAGGCGCTCATCGCCTATGCCAAGCCCGAGCTCGACGGCTCGGAATGGACCGACGCCGACGCGCCCAACACCTCCACCGTCGCCGCCCCCGTCGAGGTTTCCCGCTTGCCCCAGCAGAAGACGGCGTGAGAGCCATGCGCAAGACCGTGTATTACTTCCACGCCCTCTCCTCCCCCTGGGCCTATCTCGGCTGGCCGCAGTTCAAGGCGCTGATCGACAAGCACGATCTCGACGTGGTCGTGCGCCCGACCCGCATCGTGCCGGAAAATGGCGGCGTGCCGCTGCGCTCCCGGCCGCAGCCGCGGCAGGACTATCACGCCGTGGAGCTGGACCGCTGGCGCAAGCGGCTCAACATGCACCTGGTTCTTAAGCCGGCTCATTATCCCACCAACAACGAGTTCTCCGCCCGCATGGTCATCGCCGCCGACCGGCTCGGCCTGCCCGCGCTGGAGCTGAGCCACGCCCTCTTGCGCGCGCTCTGGAGCGAGGAGAAGGACGTGACCGACCCCACTGTCCGCATCGCGGTGGCCGATTCCCTCGGCCTCGACGGCGCGAAGCTGCAGGCCATGGAGGACGAGCCGGCCATCATGCAGGCCTGGCTCGACAGCCATGAGGAGGCCAAGCGCCGCGGCGTGTTCGGCACCCCGACCTGGATCTACAAGGATGTCCTCTATTGGGGACAGGATCGTCTGAGCTTCCTCGACGACGCGCTGTCGGAGGACTGACCATGAGCGCCCCCACGGAAACCCCCACGCACACCCCCCCGCACGCCCCCATGCACACCCCGTTGCCCGACGTCATCGATACCGTTCTCGGCCTCGATGCCGCCTCGCCCACCCTCGCCTTGCGGCAGGAGCGGGCGAAACTCAAACATCTGACGCAGACCAGCTACCTCGCCGCCTTGCGCCCCGCCGAGCCCCGCAACTTCTCCTATGCCCGCCGCGCCGCGCTCGCCGCGCGCATGACGGCGCTGTGGCAGGCGCGCGAGCTCAACGCCCATTACCGGGCGGCGCTGGCGGCCGAGACGGATAGCGCCGAGACGGACGGCACTGAGGAAGCCCGCATCGCCGACCCCGGCTTCATGCCGGAGGACGCGCAGAGCCCGCTCGCCGTGGTGCTGCGCCATGTCGACCTCGTGACGCGGAGCCCGAAGGGCGCCACGCGCCCCCATATCGAGGCGCTGAAGGCGGCCGGGCTCGATGATCGCGACATCGTGGCGCTCGCCGGCCTCATCGCCTTCGTCAACTATCAGGTGCTGGTGGTCGCCGGCCTGAAGATGCTGCGGGATCACTGATCATGAGCGACACCCCTCAGGCGGACAGCCGCGAGCCCGTCCACGCCTTCACCACCGAGGCGCTGGACTGGCGGCCCTATGTCGGCATGGTCGATTACGCCACGGCCACAGAGGCCCAGCGCGAGGCGCTGAGCATGACGCCCTCCAACAAGGGCATCTCGCCCTATGTGCTGGTGCTCGCCCATGAACCGGAGGCGCTGCGCGAGCGCACGCCGCTGTTCAACGACATCATGTACAGCGAGGGCGGCCTGTCGCGCGGCGGGCGCGAGCTGGGGGCACTCGCCGCCTCCGTGGTCAATCGCTGCGTCTACTGCGCGGCCGTCCACGCCGCCCGCTACATCCAGCTCGACAAGAAGCCGGAGGTGGTGGACGAGATCTACGCCAGGGAGACCAGGGCCAATCTCCCCCCTCTGGAACAGGCGCTGTTCGACGTGGCGGTGGACCTCACCGCCGACCCTTCCGACGTCGGCGGCTACCACCTCTACAATCTGCGCAATCTCGGCCTGAGCGACCTCGAAATCCTCGATCTCATTCACTCGGTCGCCGTCTTCGGCTGGGCCAACCGGCTGATGCACACGCTCGGCGAGCCGCTTCCCAAGGCGCCCGCCGACCCCGCCTGAATGAAACCGGCCTGAATGAAAGTGGCCTGAGTGAACCCGCGCGCCGCCTCCGAAAGTCCCGTCACCCGGCCCTTCACGGTCGGGCATGGCGATGTGCTGCGCATCGCCGTGCCGATGATGGCGGCCTATCTCTCCACGCCGCTGGTCGGGCTGGTCGCCACCATGGTGGTGGGCCAGCTCGGCGAGGAAGCGGCAGTCGGCGGGGTGGCCCTCGCCGCCGTCATCTTCGACGTGGTGTTCGTCTCCTTCAATTTCCTGCGCGCCGCCACGGCGGGCTTCACCGCCCAGTCGCTCGGGGCCGGCGACCGGGTGGCGGAACAGCGCACCCTTCTCAGCGGCCTGCTGATCGCGCTGGCCGGCGGGCTGCTGCTGCTTCTCTTCCATGTCCCGCTCGGCCGTTTCAGCCTCGCCGTGCTCGGGGCGGAGGGCGCGGTGGCGCAGGCCGCCGACACCTATTTCGTCTGGCGCATCTGGTCCGCCCCCTTCGCGCTGATGAACTTCGTCATCTTCGGCTGGATCATCGGCCTTGGCCGCTCGGTCAGCGCCATGGCGCTGCAGACCCTTCTCAACGGGCTCAATCTGGGGCTCAGCCTGTGGTGGGTGCTCGGCCTCGGCTGGGGTGTGGCGGGGCTCGCGCAGGCCAGCCTCGCGGCGGAGGTCGCGACCACGCTGGCGGGGCTCGCGCTGATTGCCGCGCGCACCGACCGCCGGCTCTGGAGCCTGCCGGGCCTTGCCGAGCTGAAGCGGCTTTTCGCCGTGAATTCGGACATGATGATCCGCTCCTTCGCGCTGCTGCTGGGGCTATCCTTCTTCACCCGGCAGAGCGGCACGCTGGGCATCGACATCCTCGCCGCCAACACCATCCTGCTGCGCTTCTATTTCTTCGGCGTCGCCTTTCTCGACGGGATCGCCACCGCCGCCGAGCAGCTTGCCGGGCGCGCGGTCGGGGCGCATTACCGCCCGGCCTTCGACCGGGTGATCCGGCTGACCACGCTCTGGGGTTTCGCCTTCGCCCTGCTGGTGGCGCTGGGCTTCGTGGCCGCCGCCGGCTGGGTCATCGCGCTCGCCGCGCCGAATGCGGAGGTGGCGCAGCTCGCCCACCTCTATCTGCCCTATACGGTGGCGCTGCCCATCATCGGCGTCATCGCCTTCCAGATGGACGGTGTCTATATCGGCGCCACCTGGTCGCGCGAGATGCGCAATCTGATGCTCGCCTCGCTCGCGCTCTATGTCGCCGCCTGCGCCGTGCTCCAGCCGCTCCTGGGCAATCACGGGCTGTGGATCGCGCTCGGCCTGTTCCAGTGCGCCCGCAGCTTCGCCTTCCGCTGGATGCTGCCCCGCCTCGCCCTGCGCACCCTGGGGCCGCCCTAGGCGGCCCGATCTAACAATCATCTGCCGCCCTAAGGCGGCCCGCTCTTACGTCGATCTGCCGCCCTAGGCGGCCCGATCTAACACCCATCGGCCGCCCCAGGCGGCCGCTCTTACGTCCATCGGCCGCCCTGGGCGGCCCGCGTCACACGCCGGCCGCGCCGCCATCGGAGCGGGGATCGTGGGTCCCCTCCAGGCCGCCCTTGGCGGGGTGGATGACCACCGCGCCGGCATGGCCAAACGTGTCGGCCTCCGCCGCGCCCAGCATCTCCACCTCATGGCCGGCGCGCTCCAGCTGCTCGGCGAGGGCGCCGTCGATTCCGGCTTCGAGCTTGAGCGTCGTCGAGGGCGCGCCCCAGGCCTGGCCGAGCAGCCAGCGTGGGCGCGCCACCGCCTCGCCGAGCGGCTGGCCGAACAGCGCGTAGCGGCTCATCACCGCCGCGTTGGTCTGCGGCTGGCCCTCCCCGCCCATGCAGCCGAAGGCGACGAGGCGTCCGTCGGCCAGTTCGGCCAAGGCGGGATTCAGCGTGTGGAAGGGGCGCCGGCCCGGCTCCAGCGGGTTCAGCGCGGCGGGATCGAGCGAGAAGCTGATGCCGCGGTTCTGCATCAGCACGCCCGTGCCCGGCAGAACCAGCCCGGAGCCGAAATCCCAGTAGATCGACTGGATATAGGAGACCAGCGTGCCGTGCCGGTCCGCGGCGCCGAGCCAGATCGTGTCGCCGGGCGCGCCCGCCCGCGGCCAGGGCGCGGCGCGGGCCATGTCGATCGCCGCCGCCTCCCGCTCCAGCGCCCGAGCCGTCAGGAGCGCCGCCGGCTCCTCCCTCACCCGGTCGTAATCCGTCACCACCCGGTCGCGGATGAGGAAGGCGCGCTTGGTCGCCTCGACCAGCCCATGAACGTGAGCGAAGCTCTCGGGCTCCTTAACCCCCAGCCCGTCGAACAGGGCCAGGATCATCAGCGTCGCCAGTCCCTGCGTCGGCGGGGGCGAGCCCCACAGGCGCAGGGTCGGCAGCGCGACGGTGAGCGGAGGACGGCGCACCGCCTCGAAGCCCGCGATATCCTTCCGCGTCACCGGGCTGCCGGCGCGTTCCAGATCCGCCGCCATCTCGCGGGCGACGTCGCCGCGGTAAAAGTCGGTCAGGCCCGCGCGGGCGAGATGCTCCAGCGTATCGGCCAGCCGCTCCTGTCGCAGCGGCGCGCCGATGGCGGGGGCCTCGCCCTCGGCGTCGAGGAACACGGCCGCGAAGCCCGGCACGGCGGCCAGTTCGGCCCGGGCCTGCGCGGTGAGCCGGTGCTGCGAGGCCGTTACCGGCGCGCCGGCGCGGGCATGGGCGATGGCCGCTTCCAGAAGCCGCCGCACCGGCATGCGGCCGCCCAGCGCCGTGGCGATCTCGCCCGCCAGCCGCCAGCCATCGACCTGTCCGGGCACGGTGAGCGCGGCGAGCGGCCCGCGCGCGGGAATCGCGTCATGGCCCCGGTCGCGGTAGAAGGCCCGGCTCGCCCGCGCCCCTGCGGGACCCGCGGCCTCGACATAGGCGACACGGCCGCGGGCGTCGCGGATCAGCCAGAAGCCGTCGCCGCCGAGATGGTTCATGTGCGGATAGACCACCGCGATGGCGGCGGCGGCGGCGAGCGCGGCTTCGACAGCGTTGCCGCCCTCCTCCAGCACGGCGCGGCCGGCCTCGGTGGCCAGATGATGCGGCGTCGCCACCATGCCGGCGCCCGCGCGCACGCTCTCATGAATGGAACCGTGACCCATCGTGTCGCTCCCTGCGGCAGGCCGCGCTTGACCCGCGCGGCGCGGCATAGCAGTTTGCCGGCCGCCGAATAAGACGGAAGATGATGATGAGCACGGGCCGACGCATCCGCTGGGACAATGTGAGCACCGTAGTGAGCGCCGCGATCCTGCTCGGGGCCGAACTCATCGGCGCGGGCCTCGCCGCCGGCTGGGCCGTCGCGGCCCTGTTCGACGCCGGCTGGATGGTGGAACTCGCCTTCGAGGGCGTCTTCGGCCTGCTGGCGATCTACGGCATCTACCGCTTCGTGATGAAGGCGAAGTCGGTCGAGCCCTTTGTCGAAGGCTGACGCTTCAGACGCCTGAGGCTTCGAGAGACTGAGGTTCGGGAAGGCTGGGCCTCCCGGTCTTCAAGCCGAAAATGGCCGGGTTTCCCCGGCCATTTGTTTATGCGGCTCAGCGCACCAGCACGTTGCGGAACTGCCAGGGGTCGCTCTCGTCGATATCCTCCGGGAACAATCCGGGCCGGCCGACCAGCGGGTTCCAGTCGGTGTAATAGCCCTTCACCGTGCCGAGATAGGGCTTCTGGATCTCGAGGCAGCGCCGGTAGTCCATCTCGTCGGTCTCGACGATGCCGGCCTGCGGGTTCTCCAGCGCCCACACCATGCCCGCGAGCACGGCGGAGGTGACCTGAAGACCGGTCGCGGTCTGGTAGGGGGCGAGCGCGCGGGCTTCCTCGATGGTGAGCTGCGAGCCGTACCAATAGGCGTTCTTGGCGTGGCCATAGAGCAGCACGCCGAGTTCGTCCCGCCCGTCGACGATCTCGTGCTCGGTCAGGATCGACCAGTCGCCCGAGAACTTGCCCTCATTGCCGAACATCTCGTGCCAGGAGAGCACGGCGTCGTTGCAGGGATGGTAGGCGTAGTGGCAGGTCGGCCGGTAGGCGACCTGCGCCCCGTTGCGCAGGGTGAAATAGTCGGCGATCGAGATCGATTCGTTGTGGGTGACGAGGAAACCGTGCTGCGCGCCCAGGCTCGGGCACCAGGTGCGCACCTTGGTCGCCGCGCCCGGCTGCATCAGATAGATCGCCGCGCCGGAGCCGAAATTATGGGTGAAGCCGTTCTGCGGCATCCACTTCTCATGCGTGCCCCAGCCGAGCTCCGCCGGCTGCAGCCCTTCCGAGATGAAGCCCTCCACCGACCAGGTGTTGACGAACTGGCCGAAGGCGCGCGGGTCGCGCGCGCGCTGGGTGTCGCGCTCGGCGATGTGGATGCCCTTCACGCCGGCGCGGCTCATCAGCTCCGCCCATCCCTCGCGGGTGGTGGGCTCCTCGAAATCGAGCCCGGTGTCGGTGGCGACGTCGACCAGCGCCTGCTTCACGAACCAGGAGACCATGCCGGGATTGGCGCCGCAGCAGGAAACCGCGGTCGGCCCGCCGGGATTGTCGCGCTTGGCCTTCAGCATGGATTCGCGCAGCGCGTAGTTGGAGCGGCTGGCCGGGGTGGCGTCCTTGTCGAAATAGAAGCCGAGCCAGGGCTCGACCACCGTGTCGATATAGAGCGCGCCGAGCTCGCGGGCGAAGGTCATGATGTCGACCGAGCCGGTGTCGACCGACAGGTTGACGACGAAGCCGCGCCCCCCGGTGGTCAGCAGCGGGCCGAGCACCTCGCGGTAGTTCTCCCGCGTGATGGCGAGCTGCAGGAAGGGGATGCCGCGCTCGTCGAGCAGGTTGCGATGGTCGTCCACCGGATCGATGACGGTGAGGCGTTCCTTGTCGAAATCGAAATGCCGCTCCAGCAGCGGCAGCGTGCCTCGGCCGATCGAGCCGAAGCCGATCATCACGATGGGGCCATCGATTTTTCCATAGACCGGCCATACCGACATTCTCGGGGGGACTCCTTTGGTTTCAACGGTTGGAAAGATGCGGGCGCACCATGGGGATCGCAGCCTGCCGCGTCAATGGTGACGCACGCGTGACGGAGGGCGCTCAAGTTGCCGATGGAACCTGGGCGGGAGGCATGAGGGCTCACCCAGGCCGATCTCGGTTGCATGGGAAGCTCCCGAAAGAGCCACGTCATGGCGGGCCTGGCCCGGCCATCCATGACTTGCAGCCGGCGCACGGGACACGTCGTGGATGCCCGGCCCAAGGCCGGGCATGACGGCGCGCGGGGGCAGCGCTCCTTACAGCTTTCCGACCCGCGTCATCCTGAGGTGCCCGAGGCTTGCCTCGGGCCTCGAAGGACGCAGGGCGACCGGCCGCTTCCCCTCACGCATCCGCGGCGAGGATGTGGTTGCGCACCAGCGGGTAGACCTGGCCCTTCCAGCGGCGGCCGGAGAAGACGCCGTAATGGCCGACGCCGGCCTGAAGGTGGTGGCGGCGCAGATGCGGGCGCAGGCTCGCGCAGATGTCCTGCGCGGCCACCGTCTGGCCGACGGCGCAGATATCGTCCCGCTCCCCTTCCACCGTCAGCAGGGCGGTGCGGCGGACGGCGCGGAAATCCACCGGATCGCCGCGATAGGTCAGCACGCCGCGCGGCAGGTCGTGTTCCTGGAAGACGATGCGGATCGTCTCGAGATAGAACTCGGCGGAGAGGTCCAGCACCGCGAAATACTCGTCATAGAACGCCTTGGCGGTGCGCGCCTTCTCATGCTCGCCCATGGCGAGGTTCTCGAACAGCTCGAGATGCGCCTTCACATGGCGCTCCATGTTCATCGACATGAAGGCGCCGACCTGCACGAAGCCGGGATAGACCCGCCGCCCCGCCCCGGCGAAGCCGGGCGGCACGGTGGCGATGAGGTTCTGCTCGAACCAGTCGAGCGGCTTCGAGGTGGCGAGTTCGTTCACCTTGGTGGGGTTCACGCGCGTATCCACCGGCCCGGCCATCAGGGTGATGGAGAGGGGCTGGGCGGGGTTGTCCTCCTGCGCCATCACCGCGCTGGCGGCGAGCACCTGCACGCAGGGCTGGCAGACGGCGAGCGCGTGCGCCCCCGGCCCGATGGTCTCCAGGAAGCGGATGACATGAGCGACATATTCGTCGAAGCCGAAGGAGCCGACGCTCAGCGGCACGTCGCGCGCATTGGTCCAGTCGGTGATGTAGACGTCGTTCTCCGGCAGCAGCGTCTTCACCGTGTCCTGCAGCAGCGTGGCGAAATGCCCGGAGAGCGGGGCGACCACGAGCACGCGCGGCTGCGCCTGGTCGACATCCTTGGCGAAGTGGATCAGCCGGCCGAAGGGCAGGTCGAGCGCCACCTCCTCGCGCACCTCCACCTCGCGATTGCCCACCGCCAGCGTGCCGATGCCGAAGGAGGGGCGCGCATGGGTCAGCCGCGCCCGTTCCACCATTTCCAGCGCGGCGGTGAGGTTGCGCATCAGCACCGTGTCGGCAAGGCCGGCGCCGCCGAGCGTGGCGTCCAGCACGCGCCGCGAGAGGCGGGCGGCGAGCCGCACCGGGTCGAACAGGTCGGTCTGGGCCTGATAGGCGGCGTAGATCATGCGCGCGCGCCCGGCGCGGGGCGGCGGAAGGGTTCGGCCGGGAAGCGGTCAGGGCGGGCGAGCATCACGGGCGGGGCCTCGAAGCGGCGGGAAAGGTCGTAAACGGCAGGTGGGAACGCGACGTTCGAACACGGGGTCTGCGGGCGGCAGTCACGGGGCAGTCAGGGGGCACTCACGGGGGCACTCATGGGGCGGCGCGGCGGCCAGGCACGGAAAGCAGAAGCCGACGGTTGCGTCATGTCGGACCTGCCGGGACGCGATCCGATGAGATTGCCTCGATCCGGCACGTAAATCGCCCCTAACTTCAGGATAATGCGGCCCTCAGGCTCGCGCGCCGGCGCGCGGCGGGCAAGCGAAAAACGCGCGCGGCGGGCAAGCGGGCGGTCGATCCGGTCGGGAATGGCACGAATAGTGTTTGCCTGCCCCTTACCGATCATCAGGGGGATCGGCGCTTTGCCGGCCGCCGACATAGGATTTGCCCATGCCGACCGCCAGGAAAACCCGCAGCACGCCACCCGCCGCGCCCGCGCCGGCAGCGCCGGACGACCGTCCGGACAAGGCCAGCCGCGCCGGCGGCAAAAAGGCGGCGGCGAAGACGACCGCAGCAAAGACGCCGGGGGTCAAGACGGCGGGCACGAAGACGGCGGCCCCGAAGGCGGGGGGCGTGAAGACGGGCGCCAAGGCTCCCGAGGTGAAGACGGCGGCCGCAACGGCCTCCGCAGGAAAAGCCTCCGCAAGAAAGGCCTCCGTGGGAAAGGCCACCGTGGGAAAGGCCACCGTGGGAAAGGCCTCGGGAAAAAAATCCGCGCCCGACAGCTCCGTCCCCAAGAGCCCCGCGCTCAAGAGCCCCGCGCTCATGAGCCCCGCGCCCAAGGCCTCCGCACCCAAGACCCCCGCACCCAAGGCCGCCGCACCCGCCGCCGTGCTCACCATCTCCAGCAAGAACTACTCGTCCTGGTCGCTGCGCGGCTATCTGCTCTGCCGCCTCGCCGGGCTGGAATTTTCCGAGGCGCGCGTCTCGACGGACGACCCGGCCACCCGCGCCGAGCTGCTGCTGCAATCCTCCTCCTTCCTCGTCCCGCGGCTCGACCATGAGGGCCTGCGGGTCTGGGACACACTGGCCATTGGCGAGTATCTCAACGAGCTGTTCCCGGAGGCGGGGCTTCTGCCCAAGGATCGCGCAGCGCGGGCTCATTGCCGCGCCATCTGCGGCGAGATGCATTCCGGCTTCGCCAATCTGCGCTCGGCGCTGCCGATGAACCTGCGCGCACGCCACCCCGGCTTCAAGGTGTGGGCGGGGGCGCAGGGCGACATACTGCGCATCGTCACCATCTGGAGCGAGTGCCTCGCCACCTATGGCGGGCCTTATCTGTTCGGCGCCGCCCCGACCATGGCGGACGCCATGTACGCCCCGGTCTGCACGCGCTTCCACACCTATGACGTGCCGCTCGCC
>JAEZMI010000437.1 GCA_023414975.1 Pseudomonadota bacterium
CGATCCCGGATCGGCCTTTGGCCGTCCGGGATGACGGCGTTCTGACGCCCGCCCAGAATGACGCCTCCTTGCGCCAACGCCCACCCGAGTGAACCGCCCATGACCCATCCCCTGTTCGACCTCACCGGCCGCACCGCCCTCGTCACCGGGGCGAGCCGGGGGATCGGGGCGGCGCTGGCGACCGCGCTCGCCTCGGCGGGCGCCGATGTGGCGATAACCGCGCGGGACACCGCCGCGCTGGAAAGCACCCGCGCCGCCATCGAGGCGCTCGGCCGGCGGGCGATCCCACTCGCGCTCGACGTCACCGACGTCGCCGGCATCCGCTCAACCGTCACGGCGGCGGCCACCGCGCTGGGCGGGCTGGACATCCTCGTCAACAATGCCGGCATGGAGCAGGTCTGCCCGGCGCTGGAGGTGGAGGAGGCGCTGTGGGACGCCATTCTCGACACCAACCTCAAGGGCGCCTTCTTCTGCGCGCAGGCGGCGGCGCGGGCCATGCGCGCGGCGGGCAAGGGCGGCGCCATCCTCAACCTCTGCTCGCTCACCTCGCAGGTCGGCATTCCCACGGCCGTACCCTATGGCTCCTCCAAGACCGGCCTGCTCGGCATGACCCGCGCGCTGGCGGCGGAATGGGCGCCGCTCGGCATCCGCGTCAACGCCGTCGCGCCCGGCTATTTCCGCACGGCGATGACGGAAGTGTTCTACGCCGACCCCGCCTGGCAGGCGGCGATGCTGCCGAAGATCCCGCTCGCCCGCTTCGGCGAGCTGGGCGACCTCGCGGGGATCGCCATCTTCCTCGCCAGCGATGCCTCCGCCTACATCACCGGGCAGTGCTTTCCGGTGGATGGCGGCTTCCTCGCCTCGATCTGAGCCGCGCCCGGCCTCCCACCGCCCGCGAATTGGGCAGCCGGCGCGAAAACTTTGGTCTCACAGGCGGGGGAATATGTATGTACATATTGCCCCGACCGTGACGTTGAGGGCCTGAGCCATGTCGGAACCCATCTGCAATCTGCACGAGCTGGCGACGCTGGACGCGGCGGGCCGCGCCGCGCTGCTGCGCCGTTCGGAAACCGATATTTCCGTCTTCATCGAGAAGGTGCGCCCGATCATCGAGGCGGTGCGCACGGAAGGGGACGAGGCCCTCGCCCGTTTCGCCCGCGACTTCGACAAGGCGAACCTCTCGGCCGACCGCATCAAGGCGACCGGGGCCGAGTTCGACGCGGCCTTTGCCAAGGTCGCCCCCGAGGTGATCGACAGCATCCACTTCGGCATTTCCAACATCCGCACCTTCCATGAGGAGCAGGCGCCGGAGCCGATGTGGCTGAAGGAGGTGCGCCCCGGCGCCTTCGCCGGCGACCGCTGGACGCCGATCTCCTCCGTCGCGCTCTATGTGCCGCGCGGCAAGGGCGCCTTTCCCTCCGTCACCATGATGACCGCCGTGCCGGCGAGCGTCGCCGGGGTGCCGAACATCGCCATCGTCACCCCGCCCACCGAGGAAGGCGGCGTCGATGCCGCGACCCTCGTCGCCGCCCGCCTCGCGGGGGTGGAGACGGTCTATAAGTGCGGCGGCGCGCAGGCCGTGGCGGCGGTCGCCCATGGCACGCAGACCGTCGGCAAGGCGATCAAGATCGTCGGCCCCGGCTCGCCCTGGCTGGTCGCGGCCAAGCGCCTCCTGTCGGATATCATCGACACCGGCGTGCCCGCCGGGCCCTCCGAGGCCATCATCTTCGCCGACGGCACGGTGAACGGCGCGGTCGCCGCGCTCGACCTGCTGATCGAGGCCGAGCACGGGCCGGACAGCTCCGCCTATCTCGTCACCCATTCGCGCGAGGTGGTGGAACAGGCGCTGAAAGCCCTGCCCGCGCATTGGGGGCGGATGAGCGAGCAGCGCGTCGCCTTCTCCAAAGCCGTGCTCACCGGCAAGAGCGGGGGCATCGTGCTGACCTCCTCCGTTCAGGAAAGCATCGACTTCATCAACGCCTATGCCCCCGAGCATCTGGAAATCCTCTCCACAGACCCCTTCGCCCATCTCGGCCGCATCACCGAGGCTGCGGAGGTGCTGATGGGGCCGCACACCCCCGTCACCATCGCCAATTTCACCCTCGGCCCGAACGCGGTGCTGCCGACCAGCCGCTGGGCGCGCACCTATGGCCCGCTCTCGGTGACGGATTTCCTCAAGCGTTCCTCCATCGGCTACGTCACCGGCGCCGCCTACCCCGAATTCGCCGCCCACGCCCGCCGCCTCGCCCGCTATGAGGGCTTCTCCAGCCATGAGAACGCGGTCTCGGAACTGCGCGACGAACTGCTGAAGGGGTGAGGACTTTGCCGAAGGGCTTCGCGCTGGATCCCGGAGCGGCGCGGCGCGACGCGCCGCTTGTCCGGGAAACGGCTCAAGTGTCCCACCTGGTCGGCCGTCATCCCCGGGCTTGGCCCGGGGATCCACGACTTGTCCCCTCCTGCCCAATGGAAGCGAAGACGTGGATGGCCAGGACAAGCCCGGTCATGACAGGTAGAGGAGCGACACGATGAAAGCCGTCCGCCTCCACGCCGCCGGCGATCTGCGGGTGGAAGAGATCCCCGCCCCCGGCACGCCGGCGCCCGGCTGGGTGCGGCTCACCGTCACCGCGGCCGGCATTTGCGGCTCGGACCTGCATAATTTCCGCACCGGGCAATGGATCACCCGCGCGCCCTCCGTCGGCGGGCATGAACTCACCGGCACCGTCGCCGAGCTGGGCGCGGGCGTCGCGGGCTTCACGCTCGGCCAGAGCGTCGTCGCCGATTCCCGCTTCTGGTGCGGGCAATGCCCGGCCTGCCGCAGTGGGCGCCATCATCTGTGCGAGAAGCTCGGTTTCGTCGGCGAGGCCTGCGACGGCGGCTTTGCCGAGGAGG
>JAEZMI010000065.1 GCA_023414975.1 Pseudomonadota bacterium
CGCCCGCCATGTCGAGGCCGCCTCGCACATGGCCGAAGGCTACACCCGCGCCAAGGCGGGCAATATCGGCGTGTGCATCGGCACCTCCGGCCCCGCCGGCACCGACATGATCACCGGCCTCTATTCGGCCGCGGCGGATTCGATCCCGATCCTGTGCATCACCGGCCAGGCGCCGCGCGCGCGCCTCTACAAGGAAGACTTCCAGGCCATCGACATCGAATCGATCGCCAAGCCGGTCGCCAAATGGGCCGTCATGGTCCGCGAGCCGGCGCTGGTGCCCATGGTGTTCCAGCAGGCCTTCCACGTCATGCGCTCCGGCCGTCCCGGCCCGGTCCTCATCGACCTGCCGATCGACGTCCAGCTCGCCGAGATCGAGTTCGACGAGGACACCTACGCCCCGCTCCCGGCCTACAAGCCGGCGGCGACCCGCAAGCAGGCCGAGAAGGCCATCGCCATGCTGAACGAGGCGGAGCGCCCGCTCATCGTCTCCGGCGGCGGCGTCATCAATGCGGATGCCTCCGCCAAGCTGGTCGAATTCGCCGAACTCACCGGCGTTCCGGTCATCCCGACCCTCATGGGCTGGGGCACCATCCCCGACGACCACGACCTGATGGCCGGCATGTGCGGCCTGCAGACCTCGCACCGCTACGGCAATGCGAACATGCTGGCCTCGGACTTCGTCTTCGGCATCGGCAATCGCTGGGCGAACCGCCACACCGGCTCGGTCGACGTCTACACCAAGGGCCGCAAGTTCATCCATGTGGACATCGAGCCGACCCAGATCGGCCGCGTCTTCGGTCCGGACCTCGGCATCGTCTCGGACGCCGGCGCCGCGCTCGATCTCTTCATCGAGGTCGCCCGCGAATACAAGGCGGCCGGCACGCTCAAGGACCGCTCGGCCTGGGCGGCGGAATGCCTCGGCCGCAAGAAGACCATGCTGCGCAAGACGCATTTCGACAACGTGCCGCTGAAGCCGCAGCGCGTCTATGAGGAGATGAACGAGGCTTTCGGGCGCCACACGCGCTACGTCTCGACCATCGGCCTCAGCCAGATCGCCGGCGCGCAGATGCTGCACGTCTATGAGCCGCGCAACTGGATCAATTGTGGCCAGGCCGGCCCGCTCGGCTGGACCCTCCCCGCCGCGCTCGGCGTGCGCGCGGCCGACCCGGATGCGGAAATCGTTGCCCTGTCCGGCGATTACGACTTCCAGTTCCTCATCGAGGAACTCGCCGTCGGCGCCCAGCACAAGCTGCCCTACATCCATGTGGTCGTGAACAATTCCTATCTCGGCCTGATCCGTCAGGCCCAGCGCGGCTTCAACATGGACTTCGAGGTCTCGCTGGCCTTCGACAACATCAATGCCGAGGAAAATGCCGGCTATGGTGTCGACCATGTCGCGGTGGCCGAGGGCCTCGGCTGCAAGGCGGTGCGCGTCTCCTCGCCCAACGAGTTCAAGGACGCCTTCACACGCGCCAAGGCGCTGATGAAGGAACATCAGGTGCCGGTGGTCATGGAGTTCATCCTGGAGCGCGTGACCAACATCGCCATGGGCACCGAAATCGATGCGGTGAACGAGTTCGAGGACGTGCTCGACCTGCCGCTCGACAGCGTCAAGGAAAACGCGTGATCGCGCGCCCGTCCCCCCTCGCGCGGGACGGGCGGCACCGTCATAGCTGACCGAGCCGGCGTGTCCGGCCTTCGCCTTTCTTCGTGATCCCTGCCCAGGAGCGGTTCATGCCCCGTTTTGCCGCCAATCTCACCATGCTGTTCAATGAGGTGCCCTTTCTCGACCGGTTCGAGAAGGCGGCCGCCGCAGGCTTTGCCGGCGTGGAATACCTCTTCCCCTATGATTTCCCGGTCGAGGAGCTGGTCGCCCGGCTGAAGGCCAACGGCCTCAAGCAGGTGCTGCACAACCTGCCGGCCGGAAACTGGGGAGCGGGCGAGCGCGGCATTGCCATTCTGCCGGATCGCGTGGACGAGTTCCGCGCCGGCGTCGACAAGGCCATCACCTACGCGACGGCCCTGGGCTGCCCGCAGGTGAACATTCTCGCGGGTATCGCTCCCGCCGGCGTCGAGCGTGAGGTCCTGCACAAGACCTTCGTCGAGAACCTCAAGTTCGCCGCGCCGAAGATCAAGGACGCCGGGCTCAAGCTGCTGATCGAGCCGATCAACACGCGCGATATCCCCGGCTTCTTCCTGAACTATACGAAGCAGGCGAAGGCGATCATCGACGAGGTCGGCTCGGACAACCTGTTCATCCAGTACGACATCTACCACATGCAGATCATGGAAGGGGATCTCGCCCGCACCATCGAGGCGAACCTGCCGCAGATCGCGCATATCCAGCTCGCCGACAATCCGGGCCGCTTCGAGCCGGGCACGGGCGAGATCAACTACGCGTTCCTGTTCCGCCACCTCGACGCCATCGGCTATGCCGGCTGGGTCGGGTGCGAGTACAAGCCGAAGGCCGACACCGCCGCCGGCCTCGGCTGGATCAAGGCTCTCGCCTCGGCCTGAGCCACGCGGCGAACGAGATGGAGCCCGGCGGACCTTGGGTCGCGGGGCTCCGGCACGCTGATTTACGCATCTCCAGACGCAAAACCACACACGTTTGCTGGAAATGCTCAGTCTAGGAAATGAGGACAACTGAGATGGCGAAGGTTGGATTTGTCGGTCTCGGCATCATGGGCGCGCCGATGGCGGGCCACCTGATCGATGCGGGCCATGAGCTGTATCTCTACGACATCAAGCCGGTTCCGGCCGAGCTGACGGGCAAGGGCGGCGTTGCCGCCGCGACCGCCACCGAGGTGGCGAAGAACGCCGACATCATCATCACCATGGTGCCGGACACCCCGCATGTGGCCGCCGCGCTGTTCGGCGAGAACGGCATCGCCGCGGGCCTGACGCCCGGCAAGATCGTGGTCGACATGAGCTCGATCGCGCCGGTCGAGACCAAGGAATTCGCGCGCAAGATCAACGAGCTCGGCTGCGACTATCTCGACGCCCCGGTCTCCGGCGGCGAGGTCGGCGCCAAGGCCGCCTCGCTCACCATCATGGTCGGCGGCCCGGAAAAGGCGTTCGAGACGGTGAAGCCGCTCTTCGAGAAGATGGGCAAGAACATCACGCTCGTCGGCGGCAATGGCGACGGCCAGACCACCAAGGTGGCGAACCAGATCATCGTCGCGCTGAACATTCTCGCGGTGGGCGAAGCGCTGCTCTTCGCCTCCAAGGCGGGCGCGGACCCGGCGAAGGTGCGCCAGGCGCTGATGGGCGGTTTCGCCAATTCGCGCATCCTGGAAGTGCATGGTGAGCGCATGATCAAGCGCACCTTCAATCCCGGCTTCCGCATCGAGCTGCACCAGAAGGACCTTAACCTCGCGCTGAACGGCGCGCGGCAGATGCAGATGTCGCTGCCCTCCACCGCCCTGGCGCAGCAGCTGTTCAGCGCCTGCGCGGCCAATGGCGGCGCGGCGTGGGACCACTCGGCGCTGGTCAAGGCGCTGGAATTGCTCGCGAACCATCAGGTGGCGCCCGACGCCTAGAGCCGTCACCGACCGGCCTGCACCGATCGGCCTGCACTTCAGGCTGAACGGATCGCGCTCCGAAACTAAGGGCCACGGCCAGACAAAGCGGGAGTTCGGGGGCGCCAGGCGCCCCCGAAGCATTTTCAAAAACAGTAAGCAATGCTGTCCCGCCAGTCGAAGAATCGACCTCGCGTAGTCTTTTGCGCCGTGCGGAAGACAATTGTTCTGGCCGTTACACGGTGGACAAGCGCGCGCCACGCGGCGTAACTTATCGAGTGCGTCGCAAACACGCCCCGTGAAGCTCGCGAAGCGGCAAAACATGCGCGACGTATTACCACGCCCTACACATCGCTCTTGACTAGGGCCGAAACGTCCCTAATCATGGCATACAAAATACCAAAAGAGACGCCGTGCGCCGCGGGGGCAGCACGGTCGCAGGAGGGACTCCCATGAAGGTCTGCATCTATGGTGCTGGCGCCATCGGTGGCTATGTCGGCGTTCAGCTGAAGCGTGCCGGTGTCGATGTCAGCCTGGTCGCGCGCGGCCCGCATCTCGAGGCCATGAAGAAGAACGGTCTCAAGCTGCTGATCGACGGCGAAGAGCGTGTCGAACATATTCCCTGCTCGGACAATCCGGCGGATCTCGGCCCGCAGGACTATGTCATCGTCGCGCTGAAGGCCCACTCCGTGCCGGGCGTCGTCGATGCCATGCAGCCGCTGCTCGGCAATGACACCGCCGTCGTCACCGCCGTGAACGGCGTGCCCTACTGGTATTACTACAAGCATGGCGATCAGCTCGAAGGGAAGACGCTGGAAAGCGTCGATCCCGGCGCCAAGCAGTGGAACGGCCTGCGGCCCGAGCGCGCCATCGGCTGCATCGTCTATCCGGCGACCGAGGTGGTCGAGCCGGGCGTCATCAAGCACGTCTATGGCGACAAGTTCCCGCTGGGCGAGCCCTCCGGCGAGATCACCGAGCGCGTCACCAAGCTCTCGGAAGCCTTCGCCGCCGGCGGCATGCGCGCGCCGGTCATGCCCAACATCCGCGACGAACTCTGGCTGAAGCTCTGGGGCAATCTCTGCTTCAACCCGATCAGCGCGCTGACCCACGCGACCCTCGACGTGATCGCCTCCGATCCCGGCACCCGCGCCGTCGCCAAGGCGATGATGCTGGAAGCGCAGGAGATCGCCGTGCAGTCCGGCGTGAATTTCCGCGTGGGCGTCGAGCGCCGCATTGACGGCGCGGGCGCCGTCGGTGCGCACAAGACCTCGATGCTGCAGGATCTCGAGCGCAACCGCGCCATGGAGATCGACCCGCTGGTGACGGTGGTTCAGGAAATGGGCCGCCTTGCGGGCATCCCGACCCCGACCATCGACATCGTGCTCGCC
>JAEZMI010000101.1 GCA_023414975.1 Pseudomonadota bacterium
GTAGAGACCCATCAGCTTGGTGTTGGCGGACGGGTCGACAAGCGTTTCGATCTCCAGCGTCAGCGACCGCTGCGGGGGCGCCAAGACGGTGAGCGCCGCCGGGCTGGCGACATAGGCGGTGCCGGCAAGCGGCACGCCATCGAGGGCGACGGATTTCAGCACGAGCTCGTCGCCATCCAGCACGATCGGGGCGCCGGCGCGCCCCTCGGGATTGGGCCTCATTCCCAGTCGGGCGATGATGCGCGTGGCGGTGGCGTGGAGGCGCACGTCCAGATGCACCGTATCCACGAGCCAGTCCGGCGGCCGGTAGTCGCTGAGGCGGACAGGCTGGGGCTCGGCATCGCGCAACATCGACAGGCTCCTCGCAGGGACGCTCCAGAAGTAAAGCCTAGCGGCCCGCTTCGAAAGCCCCGGATTGAAATACCTTGGTTCCGCCGCGGAGTGAAAGGGTGAGGGAACCTCATCTCTCTGTGTCGGTTAAGTCGTCGCTGGGGTGGAACCCGGCGCGGCGACGGCTGCGCCTGTGGAGGACATATGAGCATGAAGGTGACGGCGTCGAACGAACGGTTCGAAGCTCTGGATTCCTGGCGCGGCATCTGCGCCGTCATGGTCATTATCTACCATTTCATCTATGTCGTGCGGCTGGATAGCTTGCATTGGAGCGTTCTTTCGAACGCGTACCTATTCGTTGATTTCTTTTTCGTGCTATCGGGCTTCGTTGTCTGTCACGCCTATCGCGATCGGCTCCGCACGGGCCGCAGCGCCGGCGGCTTCCTGCTCCGGCGAATTGGCAGGCTGTGGCCGCTCCATCTCGCCGTGCTGTTCGCCTTCATGCTCGCGGTGATGGCAATCAATCTGTATGGGCGCCATCCCGACAACCTGATGATCGAAGCCGGCACGGGTAACTACTCCATGCGGGCGCTGCTGCTGAATCTGGCGCTGCTCAATTCAATGGGGTTCTATGGCGTTTCCTGGAATGGTCCCGCCTGGAGCATCGGCGCGGAGTTCTACACCTACGCGCTGTTCGCGGCGGTCGCACTCTTCGCTGGAGCCCGGCGGCTGGTGCCGGCAGCGCTTGCCATCATGCTGCTGGCCATGGGCGCCATTCTTCTCGTCGCACCGACCTATATGAACTCCACTGCCGATTATGGCTTCATCCGCTGCATCGCCGGCTTCTTCGGTGGCGTGCTGACTTACCACCTGCATCAGCGGTTCCGTCACCTCCACCTGCCGTTGGCCACGCTGTGGGAGATGACGGCGGTTGTGCTCGCCGGTGTTTTCATCACGTCCGTGGGTATCGGGCCCGATGAGGTGAGGCCGTGGAGCGTGCTGGCTCCCCTCGCCTTTGGCGGCGCCATCCTCGTCTTTGCACGAGAGGGTGGGGCTGTGTCACGGGTGCTGCGCACGCGCCCGCTGCGCGCTCTTGGCTGCTGGTCCTACTCCATCTACCTCATCCACATGCCGCTGCTGATTCTGCTGGGCTACGGCATCTGGCTGTACGGCGATGTGGCCGGCGTCGCGATGCGGCAGGAGGTCGATGTGCTCGGTCACACCAAGAATCTGTACGATCTGGGCGACCCGTTGCTGACCATGCTGATTCTGGCGGCGTTTGTTGTTCTGGTCATCGCCATCGCCGCCTTCACCTATGCGCGGATCGAGGCTCCCTGGCGCGACCGCTTCGCCCGTATCGCCCGGAATTATGAGACGCGCGGGCGCAGCTTTGCCCCGCTTCCCTCGCGTTCCGTGGCGGGGGCCGTGCCGGTTCGGATCGAGCGGCGGCGCTGAGGTCGGGAGCAGACGCCGATCAGAAGGGCCAATCGCGGGGTCTGCGGGGTTCTATCGGCTGCGGGTGATCTCGACGCCGGCGTCGCGGAAGATGCCGGCGATTGGCGCTGAGGGCTTGTGCACCTCCACGCGCACCTTCTGGACGGCTTCGTAGCGCGCCAAAACCGTTGCGGCGATTGCCTGCGCGAGAGCTTCCAGAATGTGGAAGCGGTGGCCGGAGGAGACTTCGTGCACCAGCGCGAACACCTTCTCATAACCGACGGTCGCGCCGTAATCGTCCGCCATCGCGGCAGGGGCGGCGTCCAGCCACCAGTCGATGTCGACAATGAAGCGCTGGCCGAGCCGGGCCTCCTCCTCATGCAGCCCGTGATGGGCGTGAAGTTCGATACCTCGAAGGAAGATGCGGTCCATGACGTTTCCCGAGCTTCAGGCGGTGAGGGCGGCGGCGAGGAGGCCGACGGCAACGGCGGGCGCGCAATCTGCGGCGGATGCGGCCAGGTTCTCGTCATCGGTGAGGACGTTGGCGAGGTCGAGATAGGTAGCGCCGCGCCGCTCGGCGAGCCTTGCGGCGAGAAAACGTCCGACGCCGGCACCGACCATGAGGTCGATTTCCGTTTCCTGCGCCGAGGCGACGCAATCCACCGCGCGCGACAGGCGGTGGAGCTGAGCTTCCGACAGATGGCGCGCAAGGGCTTTGGCGGCCGCCATTCCGCCAGGTGCATAATCCTGTCCGATCATGCGCAGCAGGCGGCGGGCGCTCGCTTCCTCGGTCTTCGGACCGCCATCCGCGCTCGGGTGGAGATCCGCGCCGTGCGGCAACTCGCCGGTGAGGCGGTAAATGTCCGCTGTGGTGGCATAGTGTTCCGCCATCAGCGGCAGCCACCGCCCGCCGAAGGGCGCTTCCGGCGCCAGAGCCATCACCGGGGTGCGGACGGTGCCGGTGTAGATCAGCTCATTGCCCGCCAGACGCTCGGCGTCGGTGAAGCCCCGCGCCGTCACGCGGCCGGCGGCGAACGGGATGATGTCGGCGGTCGTCGAGCCGATGTCCAGCAGCAGCCCGCCTGGCAGCAAATGGGCCAGCACGGCCGCGGTAGCGTACCAGTTAGCCGAACCGATGCTGTCGGCGTACGCCACCGCCTGCTCGGCGGAAACGAACCCTTCCGGCCCGGCAAACAGGGCCAGCGGCGCTCCGCTCAGCTCTTCCATCAGGATCGCGGCGGTGCCGATGACGCCCGCGCGGCGGTCGGGCCAGAGATCGGCGACTTCGGCGGTCATGGTCACGGCGGAAGGCACATCCGCCGAGAATTCGGCCCGCAAGGTGCGGATCGCGTCGCGCAGATGGTCCGCGCCCTTCCAGACCGGACATGGGGCGATGCGCACCGCCTTCAGGCCGCCTTCGACGCCGAAGGCCGCAAGCTTCACATGGGCGCCGCCAACATCCCAACCAAGACGGGCAATTCGGGTCACAGGCTGATCTCGATAGGAAGGGTGGGAGGAAGATGGGGCAGATCCGGCACCGCCCCGTCGCGGATAAGCTCGGCAACGAAGGCGAGCGGGTTGACGCCGAGCGACCGGCGCAGACCGACATAGGCAGTGGTGAGCCGAGGGTTGATTTCCACGACCATGGGCCCGACCGGCGTGATGAGATAGTCGACGCCGACGATCCCATGCAAGCCCGGCAGCGCCGCGCCAATGCCCTCCGCCAGCTTCCGCAGCCGGTCATCGACCGGGAAGGCGCCGACCGTCACGCCCGTGAAGACGAACTGGCCGTCGACTTCCGTAACGTGCTGCCGGTTCGCGGTGAGTACATAGCTGCGGCCAGCCTGACACAGCAGGGTCAGGCTGGCGGGCTCTCCGATGATTAGAGGCTGGATCACCACGTCGCCCGGCAAGGGACCTGGCGGCAGGCGGCGGAACACACGGACATCCATGGCGCCGGCGCCGTCATCGGGCTTGATGACCAGCGGCCCCGCAAGGTCCGGCGGCACGTTAGAAGGCGACCAGCCGGGCACCACCGGAAGCCCGGCAGCGGCGAGTTGGCCCGCTGTGCGAAGCTTCGAGCTACAGATGCGCAGCGTCTCACCGTCACAAGCGATCACCCGCCGGCAGCGCGCGCCGATCTGCTCCACGAGGCTGTGCAGTATGCCCTCGCATTCGGGCGCGATAGGCCAGCAGCAATCCGTTTCCGCCGCCAGATCGCTCCAGATGGCGCGCGCATCGTCCCCTGACCGGATGGGTCGGCTTTCGCCGCGCGGAGGCGGCGGCAGGCGGGCATCATGCGTGGTGACAACGCGGATTCCGGGCAGATCCTCCAGATCGCCGATCAGCGCATCGCGCATCATCACGCCTTCGGGTATCAGCTTTTCCGGAAGATCGGTGTCGGCATAGTCGCCGCCGGAGACCGTTTCGCAGACGAAGACACGCATCAGTAGATTCAAGCCCGAACGACACGCCCAAGAGGATCCCTGATTTGGAACTTATACCCGTCCTCGACCTGATGGGAGGTGTGGTTGTGCGTGCGCGCCGCGGCATGCGCGCGGAGTATCGTCCCATCGACACGCCGCTCTGCCCCGGCGCGGCCCCGGCCGATGTGGCGCGGGCGCTGCTGAACCTCGCGCCCTTCCGCACGCTCTATGTCGCCGACCTTGACGCGATCGCCGGGACCGGCGGGCATGACGGTGTGGTGCGCGACCTGATGGAGGCGCATGCCGGGGTCCATCTGTGGGTCGACGCGGGGGAGGCGACGCCGGCGACCGTGAGGCGACGGACAGAGCACGGGCCGGGGCGGCCGGTCATCGGCAGCGAGGCGATGGACGACCTGGCCAGCGGCCTGGCGTCGCTGGCGGGTGGGGGCGCGATCCTCTCGCTGGACTTCGGCCCCGAAGGCGCACGTGGTCCCGCCGCGATCCATGATGATCCCGACCATTGGCCGGCGGCGGTGATCGTCATGACGCTGGCGCGCGTGGGCGCGGGCGAGGGGCCGGACATGGACCGGCTGGGTGACGTGATCCGTCGTGCCGGCAACCGGCGCGTCTATGCCGCGGGCGGCGTGCGTGATGCCGGGGATCTCTCTCGCCTCGAACAGGCTGGCGCGGCAGGCGTCTTGCTGGCGAGCGCACTTCATGATGGGCGGCTGTCGCCGGCGGAGATTGCGCGCTTCACGGGGTGAGCGCTGCCGCGAACAGAGTGGCGACGGTAAGGTCGGCCGTCGTGCCGGGGTTGAGGCCCCGCCGCTTCAGCGACGCATCGAAGGCGAGCAAGGGCGGGTGCCGGCGCGCGGCTTTCGCGGTGAAGTCGACCTTCGCCGCCACGTCCATCGCCTCGCGCCGCACCGCCGCGGCTGCCTCCGGCCCGAATTTCCGGGCGATGTGGCTGTCGGGAAAGGCGGCGAGGAAGGCGAGATGCACCGCCTCCGCCCCCGCCTCCTCCGCCCCCGCCTCGGGGGCCGCCTCGGCCAGCGCGGCAAGGCGCGGCAGGCCCAGCTCGAAAACATCCGCGAAGGCGCTTGTGTATTGCCGGGCGACGCGGTCGCGCTCCGCCGCCAGCGCCATGGCCTCGATGAGCCCGATACGCGGCGGCGCGGTCACATCATGCGATTCATGCCGTCCCAGGCCTCCGGGGCGGGCAGCGGCGATGGCGCGGAAGGTTGCCTCGGCGTCGGCTGCGTCGACATCGTCCAGCACCGCCCGCAAGCCGTCGCGCAGCGGGCCGCCGCGTTCCGCCGCAAGGGCAAGCGGGGCGCAAAGCAGCACGATGCCAAGATTGGTGTTGAGGCCGGTGGCGGCGAGCGATGCGGCCACCGCGCCTTCGATGCGCGTCCCGAGGCGGGCTCCCGCACATCCGACATGCGGCGCGGCGGCCCGCGCGGCGGCCTCGAAATGGGCAACCTCCATGCCGTGGCCAGCTGAGAAGCGGTGGACATTGCCTGCCTTGAGCGCCGCAAGCTCCGCATCGCAGGCACGAATGAACGCCGCAGCGATGGCCTCCGGGTGCATCAGGCGCCGTTCCGCGCCGTCACCCGCGCGCCGATGGTGTGCGCGACATGCCGGGCGAGCAGACCGGCGACATCCGTGCCGGTCGCCTTGTGCAGCCCCTTCCAGGCCGGCATGGAGTTGACCTCCAATACTTTGAACCCTCCCCGCGCATCCTCGATCAGATCGACGCCGGCATAATCGGCCCCCACGGCGGCCGTGGCGCGGATCGCGTAGTCGAACGCTTCCGCATGGAACGGCGCGGCCTCGCCGACAGCACCCTGATGGATGTTGGTGATCCAGCGGGGCGAACGGCGGATCATCGCGGCGGCGACATGATCGCCGATGACGAAGACCCGCCAGTCGCAGAAATCCGCGCGGCCGGGCTGGGCGACGAAGTCCTGAAGGTAGTAGACGCCACCCACTTTGTCCGGCTCCGGCAGAGCGGTGCGCGCCGGCAGCCGGCGGATGCCTTTGCCCTGGGCACCGAAGAGCGGCTTCAGCACGAGATCGCCGGGTGCTTCGTCGGCCAGCGCCTGCATCGTCGCGCGGTCCTCGCCGACGAAGGTGCGCGGGGTCGGCAACCCGGCC